>CALLIO010000146.1 GCA_938009055.1 uncultured Altererythrobacter sp. | reverse complement strand
GCTCATCACCGCATTGTACGCACCCGCGGAATGTCCAGCGAGAATGATGCTGTCGGGATCGCCGCCATGCTGGGCAATATTGGCTTTAGTCCAAGCAATGGCGCCAGCTGTATCCTCAAGCATGGCTGGGTATTGGACATCAGGGTGCAAACGGTATCCAGCCAGCACGACCACAAATCCTTCAGGCACCAAAGCGCGCGCGATAAAGCCATAATCATCGGGGGCGCCCCAATTCCAGCTGCCACCATGGACGAAGATAATGACTGGTCGGGCCGCTGCATCCTTGGCGCGGTTTTCGTCGGCATAGATGATGAGCTTTTGCTTCTCAGCATCGCCAAATTTCGTTTGCTCGACCAATTCGACGCTGCGCGAACCACCGGTCAGCCGGTCTGCTGTATCGAGAACGGCAGCGCCATTGTGGCTAATCGCCCATTGCAAGGCCAGCCCCGCGACAATCGCCAGAACCACCAAACAACCAATTGTCCAAAGCGCCATTCTCTTAGCTTTCCTCATGGGAAAGCGGCCTAATCACCGCATTGGCGGCGGATCAAGCAGTTCTTCGCTAAGATTTGCGTCGATTGGGGGTGTAAGCCACCCAGATGGAGGGCGTGCCGCTGGCTTCTTAGCCGAGCAATTTGCGTGCAGCGCGTTCAGTGAGCGCGATATCATCGGCCACTTCGCCCAGCATCACGACTTCGCCTTCTTCCGTGCGGCGAATGACGACGACTGCAAATTCAGCGCCTTCTGCTGGCAATTCGTCGAAGCTTTTTGCTTCAAGCTTGCGCAGTTTTTTGGCGAGGGCAGCGCGCGGCGTATCCTTGGGCTCGACTTGCTGCCCGCTTTCAACACGGCGCAAATGGCGCTCTTGCGTAACGACGCCCTTCAGGCCGCCGTCCGCTTTGCCAAGGAAATCGGCAAGCTCGCCGCGTTCCAATCCAATCCGCTGGGCATGGCCCAAAACGGTCGCATATTCAGTCAGCCGGGTTTTGTCATAGTCCGCGCCAAACACCAGCTTCACAATTGGCGTCATTGGTGCGCGTTCTTGCACAGCCAGGCCGTTTTCAGCGACCAGCTCGTCAAATTCAGCGGGCTCTTGCGCTGCCAGAATTGAGAAGTCGTATGCGCGGCCAACTGCATCATACAAAGCCTTGCGGCTGCGGTCTTCAGCGGAATGGGCGCTATGGGCCAATTCGCGGGCTGCAGCGAGGCAATCGTAAAGCCCTTCATCTTCGCTTGATTCTGCAAAAGAAGCTGCGTCTTCGAAAGTTGCAGGCTGCTCAGGCTCGGGCGTGAGCGAAGTCATTGGCTCAGGCAGTGGCTCAGGCATTGGCGCAGTTTCAGGCGCAAACTCTGCATCCTCGGCAAAATCGCCAAGATCAAGCGGCGCGTCTTCGCTGACTTCGGAAAGCGCTTCCAAGTCAATGGCTTCAGGCTTCTCAGCCGATTTTTCCGGTGGCGCAGCAATGTGATCGGAAAGCGAGGCAAAGCTGTAATTGGCTTCTTCTTCGCCTTCTTCGTCATCATCGCCCAAAGCATAATCGCCAAAAGCAGGCTCGGGCAGGCCATCATCGTCAGTGCGCGCAAGGCTGGATTTGCCAGCTTCTGCGCTGGGGCTGTCAGCCCATTCGGTCAGCGGTTCGCTGGGGCGCAATTGCGGAATGTCTTCGCTTTCCTCAGCATCGTGATCAGTGCCTTCAAGCGCTTGATCGAGCTCGAGCAGCAGCTCATCTGTCGTCGCAGCGTCCGCCATCTCTTTCCAATTGATAACGCCATAGATGAAATCAATCGTGTCATCATCGCTGGAGAAAGGAAGCAGAATGCCGCGATACAAAATGGTCGCGCCGCGCTGGTTCACAAATTCAGCTTCAAACCCGATTGGGGCCTGATTGGCGAGAATTTGCATATAATGATCTGTGATCCGGCTGAGCAGCGAACGCGCTGGCACGTCAGAAAGCATTTCGATGCCTTCACTGGCATCGCATTCATCAGCCAAAGCGCCGCCAATGTAGCGGATGGCTGGATCTTCAATTCCCACGGAAAAGTCGAGCAGAACGCTAAACGGTCCAAAGTCGGGGAGGTTCTCAGGCTCCAGCTCTTCAATCGACGGGAAATTGCGTTCGCCCAGCAGACTGGCCCAATGGTTATAGGCGCGCACTTGCATGCGCCGTTCGTCCTGACCGATTGCGGCAGGCGGCAGTTGAGCGCCCAGATCCTCTTGACCCAAGTCAAAATCATCAGCGTCCTGCGCCGAATTGTCTCTATCAAATGTGCCGCGAAGCGTATCCATGGCCAACAAGCGCCCCTAAAAGAAGTAATCTCTTGAGAGCCTTTTGGGCCTGCGTGGTAAATATCGCGTTAAGCGCGCTTCGAAAGCTGGTGCGTAAATGTGACTAGGGCGGCCTTAGCCCGCCTGGCGGTCACAGCATGTAGCGCATTTTTATGGTCATTTTCTTGGCCTCGCCTGCATAATCGAAGGCAGCCGAATTGAAGCTGGGCGGGCCCATGCGCACTTTCGCATCGCGCGAAAAGCCAAAGCCTTCCTTGGGCATCATGCCAAGCGCGCGGTCGGCTTTGCCATTGTCATTCTCGTCATGCAGCAAGGCAATCGCATAGCGCCCCGGCTTTACTCCTTTGAAGACCAGCTGCGTCGCGCCCTTGGCTGGAACAACAGCGCGGTGCGATGCAGCATCCTCGCGGCAGCGCGGGAACACTTTGGCATTGGTTGTCATACAAGCGCGCACAACGCCTTTGGCTGAACGCATGTTGGAAATGTCGACCACAACTTCGCCTGTTGCTGGCGCAGCCGCGGACAAAAGCGGCGCTGATGCGACAAGGCCCAGCAATGCGAGCGCTTTATTGGTAGAGATGGACGTCATGCAAATTTCTCCGTTAGCCCGCGATCTGTGCCACAAAGCTTGTCCCAAAAGCGAAAGTAAAGCCCGTAATTGCAGCCATATTGCTCATGGTGCTTTTCATGATGGCTGGCAGTTATCAGCCAATTGCCGAACCGGGAGTGAACGAGCCACTTGGGAAACATCTCCCAGCCCATGTGATTGGTGATGCCCATGACTGTCATGATAGTGAGCACCAGGCCTAGCATGCTGATATGGATCGGAATGAGGAAGACAAGCGCGGGGATCACCACTGCTCCCGTGATGGCCTCGATTGGGTGGAAGCTCATCGCAGTCCAGGCGGTTGGCGGCTTGCTGGCATGATGCACGCTATGGGCCAGCTTGAACCAGCGCGGGCGATGCATCCAGCGATGCGTCCAGTAAAACCAAGTGTCATGCGCGAAGAGATAGGCAAGCACAGACAGCGGCATCCACCACAGCGGATACGCACTCCAATCCGTGTAGATCCCGGTCCAGCCGCGATTTTGCCAGCCCCATGCAACCACGCCGGCTGGCACTCCGTAAATCGCCGCTGACCAGAGCGACCAGCGGATCTCCTTGCGGATTTGGGTGGAAAGGCCATCATAAAGCCCCGGGCGCACTTTGCGCGTGATCCAAGCAAATATCCCGCTTGTGATGAGGTAGCGCACGCCAACGATGGCCGTCATCGCTAATGCGGAAATCAGGATCGGAAGGGCAAGCGCAAGCGACATATTGGCAGCTTATGGCTTAGCGAGCAGCCGACCGATAGCGCAAATTTCCCCAGAGTCTTTGCATCGGCCCAACAGGCTCTAAGGCAGCGTTTAAGGTTGGGGCCCCAGATTGCTGATCTTGGGATCGATCAGCGCTGTCATTCGCCGCATGGCCGTGCGCGACAATCGCTCGACTTCAACCTTGCGCCGGGCCGCGGCGAGCGGTGCCAAGGGCGCAGGGCGGATAATCTCAGCATCATAGCTATCAGCCACAATCACTCCGCAAGCATCGGGGCGGAATTCTTCGCTTTCAACCGGCGTTCGGTCGAGCTGCGGGCAAAGGCCCCAGTAAAAACGGTCGCAATAATCGAGGTAGTCAGTCCATTTGTTGTCGCCCAGCAAATCTCCGCGCGCGACCTTGATCTCGACAATCACAATCTGGCCCTTGGCATCGATCCCCATCAAATCCGCACGCCGATTGTTGCGCAAAGGCATTTCCGTGAGGCACCAGATATCATTGCGCGCAAACAAGCGCATGATGCCGCGGGCGACTTCAGCAGCGCGCGGTGCAGTATCGGATGATGGATCAGCGAGAATTTCAGGGTCAGTAGCCATGCCACAGACGATGGAACAAATGCGGAACCCCTGTCAAGGAAATTGGGTCAAGTGATTCGGATCAGGCGCTGGCTGCTAGCTTGAGCAGCGCTTGGCGCGAGCGATAAAATTCGCACCACAAGGTCACGGCCGCCGCTGTCACATCCTGTCCGCTTTCCTCGAGCGAACGCAATGCGTCCAGTCCTTGCCCCAGCACAGCTTCAATATCGGCAAGGCCAAAATGGACGAGGGTTTGGCGATTGCCGGACAAGTGTTCGACATGGTCGACAAAGCGGGCATGCTCATGAGCCTCAGGCTCTTTGGCAAGCTGCCCCATCGCGCCCACTTCTCCTGCCATTGCATGCAAGCGGTCCCAGCGGCCCGATATATCGAGCGGATCCTGAGTGGGTTCAGCCTGTGATGCGGGCAAGGATTGGACAAGCCATCCAAAGGCGCTGGGAGGTGTAATCGCATTCATCGTGCCTTTTGCTTTACGCGCAGGTGCCTTGCAAAAACCCTAACGCGCATCCTCGCCAAAGCGCAGAGATTCGGCGGGCGTTGTTGCTGCGTCCAATCGCGCCTTCAATTAAGGGTGGTGAGCGCGCCAGCGCTTTGCTAAGCGCGCCTTTCGGCCCTTGTTTGAGGGCGATTGGCACCCGTAGCTCAGCTGGATAGAGCGCTGCCCTCCGAAGGCAGAGGCCAGAGGTTCGAATCCTCTCGGGTGCGCCAATAAAATCAATGGCTTAGATGGATTTTCCTGCAGGCGAGTTGCGTTTGATGTGTCGCATGATGTGTCTCTGGGCTGCAACATAGATTTTTTTTGTAATTGAGGTCAGTGTTGAGCGCAGCCCCAATTTAAATGTTAGCCGAGTTTTGGGGCCAAGAATTAAATGCTGCTGTAGGAGGTTGATCACTTTGAACCCTAATTCATTAAGAACTGCTCGGATTGAAGCATTTACTGAAGAAACTGATGCGATGTTTTATACGGGGACAGGTTGGTTTGGACGAAAGGGCGGAAGAACCTATTTGATATCCAACTATCATATTCTCAAAGGACTTCGGGTTGCGGACGGCAAACCATTTCATAAATCGTGCGCGCGAGTTGGCAAGCTACAAGTCCACTGTAAAATATCCAAAGAGTTACCTTCCAACGCCAACGGTGAACGACAACTCACTACAATGATAGTGACCATAACGCTAAATTTGGCTGAACAAGCGATCATTTGGAACGAAGGCCTGCGTTCTGATGTCGCTGCAATAGAGATTTCAGGGCCCGTAAAAGAGCTTCCTGCCGGATACGATCTCGAAGTTTGGGACCTAGAGAAACTCTCTGATCCCCACAAACCGCTACAAGTGACCAATGAGCTTTTCGTTGTTGGGTTTCCGCAGACCGAGCTGTCGCTCAGCACCAACTCACCTATTTACAAATCGGCCACTGTTGCGTCCGAGCCGGTGATGACGCGAGAAGCAGGTTTCTTCTTAGCTGACGGCAAAACAAAATCTGGAATGTCTGGCTCACCGGTGCTTGTCAAAGACGGCCTAAAGGGAAGCCCAAGCCCAACAGGGTTCAATCTTAAAATGGGCGAGCTGCACCTCATTGGCGTCTACTCCGGACGGGACGAAGATGACCCCGATCTCTATACCGCAGAGCTAGGCAAGGTCTGGCACCTCAAGGAGACCTTGCTTGATGTCTTATGATGTTGATTGGGCGTCGATGACAGCCGGGAAGCCGGAACCAGAGCCATCATCGACGCCCAACACCCCGACCGACATGGGCTTGGCCGGGGGATCAGCAACGGGGGAACATCCCTGAAACCCTGCTGCGATGCTATTACGCGCGAGCTGTACCCCGCAGTGCCTTCAATGCGTCGTTCGCGGCCTGCTGATCAGCGATCCGGTATGACGCGACCTTTTCCCGCTTATGGCCGATGGCTTTGCTGGCGACGATCATCCGTTCAATCACCTTTCCGGCCTCTGCATGCGCTTTGAATAGTTCCGGGTTGAACGACTTCCGGGCTTCGCTTCGCACATTTTCAACATCTGCTGGCTTCAAGCCCATCAGTGCGGGCGGGCTGGTCAGAATGACATGCACCATCACAGGGTCCTTGTTCGTTGCCGCCTTGATAGCTTCGTAAGACCCTTTGTGGTTGCCCAAGGCGTGCAGATAAGCCCGGATGTCGGATCGTAGCGGCGCGTCAGCGGCTGTTGCGCTGCAGACCAAGGCGTCATCCATCTTCTTCATCATGCCGTCCTGATAAGAGGCAACTTTGCGGATATCGGCGTCAATCCGTTCTTGTTCTTTCGCCAGCAGTGGATCAGCGGCATCGGCCAGTTCAGCGAACTTGGTGCCGACTGCACGCAATCCTTCGGGGGTTTGCACGATGCGGGCAGCTGGATGGCCAGCCTGTTCCATCTGTGCCTGTTCCACATTCACCGCGTTCATCGCGTCATAAACACGGCTGTGCGTTTCTTCAGCCCGCTCCAAAGCGCGTATGCTGATGTCAGCGATAGCTTGGCCAGATGTTCCGGCAGATGCCAGCGTCTCAACAAGAGGGACAATGTGACGGCCTTCACCGGCGACTGGGTATTTGTCCGGCACCGGCGGTTGGAAGGCACGCTTGTTCTTGTGCGGGTTCTTGTCGATTGGATTTGCCATGGTGATTTCCTTTCAGGGTTGATGGCGTCAGAAGGGGGATTTGATCTTGCCGTGCTTGCCTTGCTTGGTGCAGGCGAAGGTCGTGAGATATGAAGCGCTGTCCAAAGCGTGGTCGTCGGCAAACTTGGGGTCGATGTCGTCCGGGTTGTGCGGATTGGCCGGTGCATCGGGCAAAGTCGCCAACAGGTAGGTGCACC
>CALLIO010000145.1 GCA_938009055.1 uncultured Altererythrobacter sp. | reverse complement strand
ATGGTGCCCAGATGCTGGGCCGGAGTGACCGCCAAAATGCAATCGATCGCGGCAAAATCATCGAGATTTCCGGTCGCGCGGATGCGGGGCGATAGTTTGGCTGATGGCAGAAAAGGCGTGTTGGTGTGGCTCGAATTGATCTCCTCAATCAAATCCGTTTCCAGCGCCCAGAGCAGCACCTTACTGCCATCACTGCTGAGCATTTGCGCCAGCGCAGTGCCCCATGCGCCCGCTCCGATCACGCCCACTCGCTGGTCGTTTTGGGTCATGCTTTCACTCCTGCGCCGCGCACGGTCTCTGCATCCGGATCAAGCGGCCAGCGCGGTCTCGCCTTGAAATCGAGGCTGTCAAATCGCCCCAGTGCCAAGCGCTCGCAGCCTGCCCATGCGATCATCGCAGCATTGTCTGTGCACAGCTTCAGCGGCGGCGCGACAAAACGCATGGAATGTTCTGCCGCTAGTCCCTCTAGCGCTGATCGGATGGCCTTGTTCGCAGCGACCCCGCCGGCGACAACCAGCGCGGGGGCTGAATGCTGAGCAAGCGCCATGCGCAGCCGGTCAAGTAAGCATTCGACTGCCGCCTGCTGGAAACTTGCGGCCAGATCAGCGTCGGCATGATCGCCCGATTGATGCGCGCGGCTCACAGCGCTTTTCAGGCCAGCAAAGGAGAAGTGCGGTTCCTTCGATCCTTTGAGTGGGCGTGGTAAGGCCACTGCAGTCGGTTCGCCATCCAAGGCCAACTTTTCCAGCGCCGGACCGCCCGGATAGCCAAGCCCCAAAACCTTCGCGCTCTTGTCAAAAGCTTCGCCCAAAGCATCGTCAATCGTGGTGGCAAGGCGCCGATATTGCCCTACACCCTCGACCAGCAATATCTGGCAATGACCGCCCGAAACCAGCAGCAGCATATAGGGAAATTTGAGCGAAGCATCAGCAAGACGCGGCGACAAGGCGTGCCCTTCCAAATGATTGATCGCGAGCAAAGGCGTGTCCGATGCCATCGCCAGCGCTTTGGCGCTGACCAGCCCGACCATCACTCCGCCGATTAGCCCCGGCCCAGCGGTCGCGGCAATCGCATCGCAATCGTTCAGGCTTGCGCCGGCCTCGGCCATCACATCTTCGAGCAAAGGCGTAAGTTTTTCAGCATGCGCGCGCGCCGCGATTTCGGGAACAACACCGCCATAAGGGGCGTGCTCATCCACCTGGCTTGCGATCCGCTCTGCGTGGATCACCCGGTCCGTATCGACAAGCGCAACGGCGGTCTCGTCGCAGGAGGATTCTATGCCCAGAATGAGGCTCATGCTTCTTTCCCTTAAGCGATTGCAGGTCTAGAGCAAGCGGCTCAATGGTAAACTTGCACGGCTCATCTTCTAACTCAGGTCAGCGCATCCGCCTTGGCACGCGCAATTCGCCCTTGGCAATGGCGCAAGCGCGCGAAGTTCGCGAGCGGCTGTGCAGGGCGCATGGCTGGGATGAAAGCGCGGTCGAGCTGGTGCCGGTAGTGGCGAGCGGGGACAAAGTGCTCGACCGTCCTTTGGCCGAAATTGGCGGTAAAGCCTTGTGGACAAAAGAATTGGATCGTTGGCTTTTCGATGGCGAGATCGACGCATCGGTGCATTCGGCCAAGGATGTGGAGACGATCCGCCCTGCCGAATTCGCCTTTGCCGCGGTCTTGCCGCGCGCTGATCGGCGCGATTGTCTGATCGGGGCACCCTCTATTGCCGACCTTCCCCAAGGCGCGAAAGTCGGTACCAGTGCGCCGCGCCGCGCTGCCCAATTGCTTCACGCGCGGCCCGATTGCGAAGTGGTGGGTTTCAGGGGCAATGTCGCGACGCGTCTTGCCAAGCTTGAGGCTGGCGAGGCCGATGCCACATTTCTCGCGGCTGCGGGGCTAGAGCGATTGGGTGAGAGCGCCGTTGGAACCCCGCTGGACAAAACAGACTGGATACCGGCCGCTGGCCAAGGCGCGATTGTGGTCGAAACTTTAGCCGATAGCGATGCCATGGGCGCGCTTTCCGCGCTCGATGATGCTGCGACCCATGCTGAACTGGCCGCAGAGCGCGCATTGCTCGAAGGATTGGGCGGAACATGCCACAGTCCAGTCGCGGCTCTATGCGAATATGAAGACGGCATGCTCGCCATGTCCGCCTCGCTTTTCAGCCCCGATGGAAGCGAGCGGGTTGATGGCGCGGCCAAGTTCGCAGCGGATGATCTGGCCGCGTGCAGGGCTCTCGCCAATGATCTCTTGAGCCGTGCCTCGCCCGCAATCCGCCAGCACTTCACCGCCGAGTTATGACGCGCGAGATCATCGCGATCCGGCCCGAACCCGGCCTTGCCGAAACAATTGCAGCGGGCCGCGGGATGGGGTTGCCAATGCACGGCTTAGCCTTGTCGCACGCCCTGCCGTGTGAGTGGTCAGCTCCCGATCCGGCACAATATGACGCACTTTTGGTGGGCAGCGCCAATGCCTTTCGCCACGGCGGAGATCAGCTAGGCGCATTGCAACATCTGCCCGTTCTTGCTGTGGGAGAAAAGACCGCACAGGCGGCGCGCGAAGCGGGCTTTACGGTTTCCCATCTGGGGGAGGGCGGGCTGCAAGGGCTTCTCGATGAGCTTCGGCTTGATGATCTGGGCGCAAATGCCCCCAAGCGGTTCTTGCGGCTATCTGGCAAGGATCATGTCACGCTTGATCCCCCTGCCGGTGTCAGCGTTGACAAGATTGTGGTCTATAAAATGGAGCCAATCGCGCTGTCTCCCCAGCAAGCCGACCAGCTTCAATCCCCCGCCATTGTCCTGCTCTATTCCGCAAGCTCGGCCAAGCATTTTACCCAGCAATGCGAAGCGCTTGGCGTCGACAAATCGCAAATAACACTCGCCGCATTGGGGCCCCGCATTGCGGATGCTGCGGGCGAGGGGTGGGCTGCGGTTCATGCAGCAGACAAGCCGCGCGATGCACAGCTGCTAGCCTTGGCCCAGAGTTTGTGGCAAATGTAACCAAAGGTACGCGTCCGGCGCGGCACAAGGACCAAAGACACAATATCTATGGAATCACGTTTTGGATCTCGGCGCAAAAAGGGTGGCCAGCTCACTCCTATTTTGATTGCTGCATTTATTTCTTTTGCAGTCGGCGCGGGCGGCGTCGGCTATTATGTGTGGCAGGATGGCGCGGGGAACGAGACCGCAGCTATCGAGGCTCCCGATACGGCTGAAACGCTGGCTGATGCGGGCAAGGATGTGCCGGTGCTCGCGGGCGCCGACGAGCCATCTGAAAGCGAAGAGGCTGTTACCGAAGCGGCCGAAGAAGCAACCGAGGCGGTTGAGCGCGTTGCCGAACAGCAGGGCGGGCTCGATCAGCGTCTGGCGGCGGCTGAACAGCGTTTGACCCGGCTCGATCTGCAAGCGCAAGCAGCAGCCAGCAATGTCGCGCGCGCTGAAGGATTGCTCATTGCATTTGCCACCCGCCGCGCGCTCCAACGCGATCAGGAATTGGGCTATCTTGCCGATCAGCTGCGGCTGCGCTTCGGAGACAATTGGCCCAATGCCGTGCGCACAGTCATCGCCTTTTCGCGCGATCCGGTCCGTCTTGACCGCTTGGTGGCGCGGCTTGAGGGACTTGGCCCTGAAATAACAGAGACCGACGACAGCATCAGTTTTGCAAAGATTAGACGCGATCTGGGCGAGTTGTTTGTGATCCGCAATGAAAGCACGCCTTCACCCCAGCCAGAGCTGCGGCTCGAGCGGGCGCGCAATTTCTTGGAAACCGGCCAATATGATGCGGCCATCGCAGAGGTCGAAAGCCTGCCAGGCGCGGAAAGCGCAGGCAATTGGATTGCCGACGCCAAGCGCTATGCGGCCGCGATGGATGCGCTCGAAACTTTGGAAACCGCCGCCGTTATTGATGCTGACCGGATGCGCGATGGGGCAGGCAATCCGATTGCCCAGCCCATCGGCGAAGATGGCAGCACAAATTAGGCGCTGATTAGGCGCGAAGGAGTTCTGGCAAATCGCCTGAGACGCCGCGTGCTTCGTCCATAAACCAGTCTTTCAGCACTGGCGCGCGCTGAACGCCGGCCATGCCGATCCGCCGCACGGCTGAGGCTGCTGGCCCGCCCATGCCGAACAGGCGGGTAAGGCCATCGGTCGCAAGTGCCACCATAAAGCTGTCGAGCCCGCGCCAGTTCTCATAACGCTTCAAGAGTTGCGCATCGCCCGGATCAAGCCCAATGCTCCGTCCTTCCGCGATCACTTCAACCAGCGCGCCGACATCGCGCAGCCCCAGATTGAGCCCTTGGCCGGCAATTGGGTGGATACCATGCGCAGCATCACCAATCAGCGCGAGGCGGGTATCTGTGATCTTTGCCGTGTGATGAAAGCCCAGCGGATAGGAAGAACGCGCGCCCACGCTGGTGATTGCGCCGAACATGTCGCCCATCCGCTTGGTCACTTCGGCAAGAAAAGCGCGGTCGGACAGTTTAAGCGTTCCGGCTGCATCCTTCTCATCCACCGTCCACACCAAAGCGCTGCGATGCGTGCTGTCTGGATCGTCCTGCATTGGCAGCAGGGCAAAGGGACCGGCGGGATAAAAAATCTCCCAAGCGACGTGATCATGCGGCTTTTCATGCGTTAGGCCAGCGATGATCGCGCGGTGGCTGTAATCCCATTTCGCAAGGCTAATGCCTGCCTCATCGCGCGTGGGTGATCCGCGCCCTTCAGCAGCCACCATCAGCGGGGCGGACAGCTCGGTTCCATCGCCCAAAGTGACGCTGGTGCCATAATCATCGCGCCGGCGCTCAGTAATCTCGGCCTTGGAATGCAGCGTGATAAGCGGCTCTGCCTCTGCTGCCTCGAACAGGGCCAAGCGCAGCCGCCGATTGGCGAACATCCGGCCCAATGTGCCATCCTCGGGCGCTGGCTGAAAGTCGATCCGCCCTGGCTTCATCTGATCGGTCACAGCGATGGATGAGATGGGCGAGGCAAAGGGTTCAAGCGCGGGCGCAATCCCGATATTCTCAAACAGGTTCCAACTGGCGGTCGAGATGGCAGAGGCGCGCCCGTCAAAACCCTCTGCTGTCAATTCCGCTGGATCAGCGCGGTCAACCACATGCGAAGTGAAGCCTTTGCGCGCAGCCGCAATGGCCAGCGTTGTGCCGACCAATCCGCCGCCCAAAATGAGCAAGTCTGCGCCTTTGCCTGTCACTACTGTCACCAATTGCCTTCGCGTTGCGAATATCTAGGCAAGCTCCTAGAGGCAGATAAGTGACCGAGGCAAGAATTCATCTCTCCATCCGGCCTGCATTGATCGCATGGCTGATTGCATGCGCTGCATTGCTGATGAGTGCATTGCCCGCTTTTGCGCAGGAGCAGAGCGGCGAAGTGCTGTTTGGCGATGACCATATTCGCGCTGAACTTTTTGCCGATGGCGAACCCAAACCCGGCGAAGAATGGCTGCTCGCTTTGCGCTTCACGCCCGACACCAGCACGAATGAAGAATGGCACGGCTATTGGTCGAACCCGGGCGATGCGGGTCTGGGCATGGATCTAAAGCTCAACCTACCCGACGGGTGGGAGATGGGCGAGGCGCTTTACCCCGTGCCGCAGCGTTTTGTTCAGCCGCTCGAGGGCAGCGCTGGCCTGATGAACCATATTTATAAGGGGCAATACACTGTCCTTGTGCCGGTGAATGTGCCTGCCGATGCGCCAGAAGGCGGCTTTGGGCCGGTCACAGGCTTCGTCAATTACCTTGCCTGCACAGACGAGCTTTGCGTTCCGCAAGACGCGCGGTTGATCGAACAGCCTATTGAGGATGCGAGCGATTTTGCCCGCTGGCGCACTGAGATTGCCCCTCTGCTCGATGCGCAGGCGCGGTTTGCGATTGATGATACCAAGCTGATGCTGGCGATCCCGCTGCCGCAATCGGTTGAGATCAATAGCCCGCACGTCTTTATCGAGAATACGCAATTGGTGCTCTACAATGCGCCGCAGACTTTCCGGCGCGATGGCGATTTGGTGTCGGTCGAGATTCCGCTTTCCGATTGGCC
>CALLIO010000144.1 GCA_938009055.1 uncultured Altererythrobacter sp. | reverse complement strand
GGCAGCGCTGATTACCTATGGCTCTTATATCAAAGGGTCGGGAGGGTTGGGGCCAACTTCGCTGACCATCGCCTTTGCTGACACCGGCGTTGCGCTGATCGCAGGCTTGATGATTTTCCCGATTGTGTTCGCGGTGGGTCTCGACCCGGCAGCAGGGCCGACGCTTGTCTTCCAGACGCTTCCCTTTGCCTTCCAGACGATGCCGGCAGGCGCGCTGATCGGATTTTTGTTCTTCCTGTTGATTTTGGTGGCAGCGGTAACGAGCTCGATCTCCTTGCTAGAGGCGCCGGTTTCGTGGGCGATGGGCGAGCTTGGTTGGAGCCGTGCGAAGGCGACTTTGGTGCTGGGCGCTGCGGCATTCCTGATCGGGATCGCTTGTTTGCTGGGTTATAATGTGTGGTCTGATGTGCGCTTGCTCGGCTTCTGGTCGATCTTTGCAGAGACCGATATTCTCGACACTGTGGATGGCTTTACCGGCAAGGTGATGCTGCCGATTGGCGCCTTGCTGACGGCGATTTTTGTTGGCTGGCGCGCGGATCGCAAATTGGTTGCAGAAGTCACCAAATTGAGCGGCGTGTGGCTTGGTCTGTGGCGATTTTTGATTGCGTGGCTGTGCCCGATTGCCGTGGCGGTTATTCTGGTGACGGGGCTGTTCCCAGATCTGCTCCCTGAGTAGTTTTTACAAGGTTTGATGAGGGCATTGCGTTTTTCAGCGCAGCCCCACTTGCGCCTTTTTCAGATATAGAACATAATAAGAACATATGAGTCGTTCTGTTCCTTCCTTACCCACTTCTGTGGCCGCTGTTCTGCGCTCTTCTACTGAGGAAAATCAATCGGGCAGGGCGGCTGTTATGACGTCAAAAGAGGCCGTGCAGCGCTGGCGACCCGGGCTGCCCGATGCAGAGGCGCATCCTTGCCATAATGAGATTTTCGCTAGTAGCGGCGAGGGGGCGGGCGCTGGCTTTGCTCTGGCTCTGGCGCGCGATGCGCTGAGGGTGAGCGGTAAGGGCGCTTTGCGCGTGGATGACCAGCGCCATATCCTGTGGGTGCAGACCCGCGATGCGATCAAGCGCTGCGGACGCCCTTATGTGCACGGACTGCCCGCCGAATTGCGTCGGCGGGTGATCCATGTCGCCGCTGAGAACGCGCAGGATGCACTGTTTGCGCTGGAGGAGGGCGTGCGGTGCCGCGATCTCGCCTTTGTTGTGGGCGAGCTTGTGGGCAATCCGAAGAGTCTCGATTTCACCGCCTCGCGCCGGCTGACACTGACCGCGCAAAAGCATGGCAGCAGGCTTTATCTGATACGGATTGATGCGAGGCGGGATCTTTCCTCAGCCCGAATGCGCTGGGATGTGCGCTCTGCCCCATCGCCGCGCCCGCGCTGGAATGGGGAGGCTCCCGGTTCTGCTGCGTGGCAGGCAGAGCTGTTTCGCGCCCGCGCACACCCTCCTGGAGAATGGACATTATATGATGACGAAGGAACGCTCTGTGGCCCGCCAAATGCCATCAGCAGACCTTACCTCAACATCCCCCAAGCGGCCAACGCGCCGGATTATGGCGATATGGCTCGCGCAACTGTCGGTCGATCGCTGGCGGCTCTCTAGCGGGCTGAAACGGGGGGAGGGGGCCGATGGCTCCGCGCTCGCCTTGATATCGGAAACCGCCCACGGCCCGCGGCTAGAGGCGGTTAATGACGCAGCGCGCGATGCGGGGCTGCATGCAGCGATGATGCTGGCTGATGCGCGCACATTGTGCCCTGATCTGACGGTCTGCCCAAGCGATCCGGCCGGTGATCTTGAGACATTGGAGAAGCTCACCTTGTGGGCGCAGCGCTGGGGCCCGTGGAGCGCGATGGATGCTCCCGATGGTTTGATCGTCGATGTGACGGGGAGCGCGCATCTGTTTGGCGGCGAGGATCGCTTGCTCGCTGATGTGGCAGAGCGCTTTGCCGCGCGTGACTGGATAGTGCGCACGGCGATTGCGCCGACAGCAGGGGCAGCGTGGGCGCTGGCGCATTATGGGGCGAATGGCGCGATCCTTGGCTCGGACGAGGATATGCCTGCACGCCTTGACGATCTGCCTGTGGCAGCCTTGCGGCTTGATAGCGATGTGTTGACGGTTCTGCGCCGTCTGGGGCTGAAACGGCTTGGTGATCTGGAGCGAGTGGAGGCGGGCAAGATGACAGGTCGCGATGCGCTCCAGCGCCGCTTCAGAAGCCGCAAATCGCCTGCTTCCAACCCGCTGGTGCGGATGGATCAGCTGATTGGCCGCGTGCCTGAACCCTTGGTCCCGCTTGTTGCGCGCACAATGCCGCTGGTCCAGCGCCGCCTGGTCGAACCGATCCGCCACCGCAGTCTGCTCGACCAAGTGTTGAGCGATCTGGCGCAGGATATGGCACGCGTGCTGGAAGGGCAGGGCGAGGGTGCCAGGCGGCTAGAGCTGGGCCTGTGGCGAGTGGATGGTGAAGTGATCGTGCGCAGTCTGGAAATGGCCGCTGCCTCGCGCGATCCGGCGCATATATTGCGGCTGTTTGCAGCGCGGTTCGATGATGTGGACGCAGGATTCGGCATTGAAAGCGTGCGATTGCGCGCAAGCTGGGCAGAGCCGCTTGATCTGGCGCAGGCCGATATTGAGGCGGCAAGTGAGGAAAAGAGCCTTGGCACCTCGCTGGCGGCCTGTGTCGATCGGCTTGGCGTCAGGCTCGGCAATCGCGCGATTAGCAAGCCTGTCACCTACCCCAGCCACATTCCCGAACGCGCGCAGCGTCATGCCTGTGCGCTGACATCTGAGTCGCATAGTTACAATGTGGGGAATCCTATAAAAAGGCCGCTTAAAATCTTTGATAATGCGGAGAAAATTGCGGTTCTTTATGCCTCTCCTGATGGTCATCCCCAGCGTTTCAGGTGGCGCGGACAAGCGCATAATGTTGCCCGGGTCGAGGGGCCTGAGCGGATTGCGCCGGAATGGTGGCGCGAACGATCCACAGTGCGTCTGCGTGATTACTACCGGATCGAGGATGATGCGGGACGGCGCTATTGGATTTACCGCGAAGGGCTGCCCGGCGACGGGCGCGGCGGCATGCCGGATTGGTTCATTCAAGGCGCTTTCAGTTAACGCATAAGTAAGACCCTGCGAATAGAGAGGAGATGGACTACCCATCAACACTTGCGGAAATGGTGAGCATGCAAGAAAGCGAAGTACCTCGTTCCTCGAACCGGCGCGACCTCAACATTTTGGTCGAAGGACGCCTGCGTTCGCGCGGCATTTGCGTCGAGCTGATCGATGTGTCCGAAGGTGGCTGCAAGCTGAAAGGCCGGATGGGTTTTGCTCAGGAAGGTGAGACAATCACCTTGCGAATCAATGGCATTCGCGCACCGCTCGGCACGATTGTGTGGTCCGATGGCCGCTATGCAGGATTGGCCTTCGAAGGCCAGTTGCACCCCTCGATCGTTGATCACCTGTGCAGCGAGCATGATGTTGATCGCGCGGCATTCGCGTAAGATCGCCAGCAGATATAGCTAAAATCTGGACACGCGAATTCGGGTGGCGCTGAATTGCGTTCCGGATTCGAAACCTGCGCATATATCGCTGGCATCTGAATTATAGAACATATATGGAACATAGACCTGACTGTCTGATGTTCTCACCATGCCTGATGCACCGCTAACCCCAGATAAACGCACGCTTGCGATCGATCCTGAAACGGTTCTTCCGCCACCACGCGCGAAATTTGTTGAGCTGGGAATAGTAAGCTGTTTCAGCTTCTTACGCGGCGCTTCTGATGCGGTGGATCTGGTCACCCGGGCACGCGAACTTGGCTATGATGCGATCGGCATTGCTGATGCGAACAGCATGGCGGGTGTTGTGCGAATCCATACAGAGGCGAGCACTTTGAAGCTCAAGCCGGTGATCGGGACAAGGCTTGAAACGGTCGAAGGGCTCGTCTTCCTCGCTTTTCCCAAAAATCGCGCCGCTTACGGGAAATTGTGCCAACTGATCTCGGCGGGGCGAATGCAGACTTTGGACGGCGAGTGGCAGGATAAGGGCGCGTGCCACATTTCGCTGCCAATGCTGCGCGAATATGCCGATGATGAGGCAGTTCAGCTGATCTGGATACCGCCCGATGATCTGGCGCAAAACTTCTGCGTTCCATCTTGGGCGAGCAATGTCGTGTCGCTCGATGGAAGCGATCTTTTGGGGGAGGTCTCAGGAGATCTAGCCTTCATCTCGCCTCATCTCCAAGCAGGGCTAAAGGGGCTGAAATATCTTGCGGGCAGCTATTGTTATCGCGGGGATGATACGGCGCGTCTGGAGAAATTGGACGCCTTGGCGCGTGCAAACGGGCTGCGGATGCTGGCCACCAACCTCGTTCATTATCACGCGCCAGAACGTCGTCCGCTGCATGATGTGATGACCGCGATCCGGGGCAAAACCACTATCGCAAAGGCGGGGCATTTGTTACTCGCCAATGCCGAACGTCACCTCAAAAGTCCGGCAGAGATGCAGCGGCTTTTTGCGCGCTGGCCTGATGCAATTAAGGCTGCGCGTGATGTAGCTGATGCCTGCGACTTCAATCTTGAGGAACTAAAGTACGAATATCCTGAGGAGATTTACCCGCAAGGAATGACCCCGCAGCAATATCTCGAAAGCGAGACTTGGGCGGGGGCTGACCGGCGCTATCCATCGGGAACTCCGGAAACCGTACGCGCCACATTGAAGCGCGAATTGGCGCTGATCGCGAAGCTCGATCTGGCGCGCTACTTTCTTACCATCAAGGATATCGTCGATTTTGCCCGCAGCGTCGATCCGCCAATCCTCTGCCAAGGGCGCGGGTCAGCAGCAAACTCAGCCGTTTGTTATTGCTTGGAAATCACCAGTGTCGATCCGGCCAAACACCAGCTGCTCTTCGACCGTTTCATTTCCGAAGAGCGCAAGGAGCCGCCCGATATTGATGTCGACTTCGAGCATGAACGGCGCGAGGAGGTCATCCAATATATCTACGCTAGATATGGTCGACACCGCGCAGGACTGACCGCAACCGTCATCCATTACCGCCCGCGCATGGCGATCCGCGAAGTGGGCAAGGCGATGGGATTGTCAGAGGATGTCACCAGCGCACTCGCGCGCACGGTTTGGGGCGGGCATGGGCGCGAAATTGGCGAAGCGCATGTCGAGGAGATCGGCATGAAGCTGACCGATCCGCATCTGCGACGTGTACTCGCCCTGACCGAGCAGATGATCGGAATGCCGCGGCATTTATCGCAGCATGTCGGCGGGTTTATTCTGACCGAGGGCGCGCTCACAGAAACCGTCCCGATCGGCAATGGCGCGATGCCCGATCGCAGTTTCATCGAGTGGGACAAGGATGATATTGAGGCGCTGGGCATCCTTAAGGTCGATGTGCTTGCGCTGGGCATGCTCACCTGCATCAAGAAATGCCTCGATCTGCTCGAGGCACATCACGGCCGTGCGCTCACTCTCGCCACTGTCCCGCGCGAAGATCCGGAAACCTATGCGATGCTAAGGAAGGGCGATTCGCTGGGGGTCTTTCAGGTCGAAAGCCGCGCGCAGATGAATATGCTGCCGCGCCTCAAACCGCGCGAGTTCTATGATCTGGTGATCCAAGTGGCGATTGTGCGGCCCGGTCCGATTCAGGGCGATATGGTGCATCCCTATCTCAAGCGCCGCAGGGGCGCAGAGCCAGTGCAAATCCCTGCGCCGTCTCCCAAGCATGGCCCGCCGGACGAGCTTTCTTCCATCCTTGAGCGCACGCTTGGCGTCCCGATCTTTCAAGAACAAGCGATGAAAATCGCACTCGATGCAGCGAAATTCAGCTCATTGGAAGCGAACCGATTGCGCAAGGCGATGGCGACTTTCCGCAGCCGCGGCATGGTGCATGAGCTGGAAGATATGATGGTCGGGCGGATGGTTGAGCGCGGCTATGATCCTGAATTTGCCGAACGCTGCTTCAACCAGATCAAGGGCTTTGGCGAATATGGTTTCCCTGAAAGCCACGCGGCCAGCTTTGCCCATCTGGTCTATGTATCCAGCTGGCTGAAATGCCATTTCCCTGCCGCCTTTGCCGCCGCTCTACTCAATTCGCAGCCCATGGGCTTCTACGCGCCCGCGCAAATTGTCCGCGATGCAAAGGAGCATGGGGTGTGCGTGCTGCCCGCCGATGTGAATGAGAGCGGGTGGGATAATACGTTAGAGTATTGTGCCTCGCCAGCCCACACCCTCCGCCCTTCCGCCCGGAATAGTGTCCGGCAGAATCCGGGTGGAAGGGCGGAGGGTGTGGGCGGCACGGAAAAGTCAGGACAAATCGCCCTGCGCCTGGGACTGCGCCAAGTGGATGGCTTGCCCGAACATGTCGCAGCGCAAATGATCGCAGCACGCGAGGAGAACGGCGCGTTCAAGGACGTGCGCGAGCTGCAGGAGCGCGGCAAAGTGCCGCCAGCCCATATCGAGCGGCTTGCTAGTGCGGATTGCTTCACCTCGCTTGCCCTTTCGCGCCGCCAAGCCTTGTGGGATGCGCGCAGCCTGATTGCCGCACCCGATCTGCCGCTGTTTAAAGCTGCAGAGGAACGCGATGAGGGGGCGGAAAAGGCGCGCACCCAGCTGCCGCACATGCCTTTGTCAGAAGAGGTGGTGAATGATTACCAGACCACGCGGCTCTCGTTAAAAGCGCATCCGATGAGCTTCCTGCGCGCTGACCTTGGCGAGCGCGGCTTTGTGAAGGCGTGTGATCTGCGCGAGCGCAAATTCCGCGAGATGATACAAGTCGCCGGGGTTGTTCTTATCCGCCAGCGCCCCGGATCGGCCAAGGGCGTGTGCTTCATCACGTTGGAGGATGAAACCGGCGTTGTGAACTTGGTCGTGTGGCCCGATCTGATGGCGAAGCAGCGCCGCGTCATTATGGGCGCGCGGCTGATGGAGGTGCGCGGGCGGGTCGAATATGATGACGAGGTGATCCATGTGATCGCGCATCATTTGACCGATGCGACAGATCGTCTACATGCTCTTTCCGATGATATACTCAACGCACCGTTGGCACGTGCCGATCATGTGAAGCACCCGCTACCCGGTGGTCGCACCATGTCGACGATGACAACCGCAGACAGGCGTGCGAAAAAGGGTCCGTCAGTCCGTGACATAATTGACGAAGTGCCCGCCGTTAGAGGCCATCCGCGCAATCACAGGATCATTCCCAAATCGCGCGATTTTCACTGATTCGCAGTAGGCTCAGACCGCTTCAAGGGCATATCCGGCCGAGCGGACTGTGCGGATCGGGTCGCGGGCACCGTCTATTTCGATTGCTTTGCGTAGTCTGCGGATATGCACATCAACCGTGCGTAATTCGATATCGCTGCCCGTACCCCACACACCGTCGAGCAATTGCCCACGGCTAAACACGCGGCCCGGGCTCTCCATAAAGAATTTAAGCAGCCGGTATTCTGTTGGTCCCATATCGAGCGCTTTCCCGCGCCGCATGACCTTATGCGCAACCGGATCAAGCGTTAGGTCGCCAGCCTCAATACTCTCACCTGCCAGTGCAGGGCGGATCCGCCGAAGCACTGCCGTTACGCGCGCAAGCAATTCACGCGGGGAGAAAGGCTTGGTGAGATAGTCATCAGCGCCAGTTTCAAGGCCGCGCACGCGGTCATCCTCCGCCTCGCGCGCGGTCAGCATGATAATCGGGACGGAGGCCGTAGTTTTGTCACGGCGCAGCCGGCGGCAAACCTCGATCCCGCTTGTTCC
>CALLIO010000143.1 GCA_938009055.1 uncultured Altererythrobacter sp. | reverse complement strand
CGCATGCACACCGCACCGCGATATTCGGGCTTCGCAAGGTCGGCATAAGTGGCCGGGGCTGGCAGATCGCTCGCAGCTTTGTTCATGATGATGACGCGCGCACGGGTAGAAAGACCGAACCATAGTCCATCGGGATGGCGCAGCGATGCCGGGATGCGCTCAGCCAGAATGTCGGACTCAACTGCTTCCAAAATGCCTGCTTCTTCTGCGCGCCATAGCCGTCCTGCATCAACTGTGATGAGCAAGTCTGCCGGGCTCATCTCACCCTCGCTCACGATGCGTTCGATCAGCGCATCGGCCTTTGCTTCGATCCGATTGACTTTGATGCCGGTCTGCTTGGTGAAATCATCATAGAGCGCCAGATCGGTGTCGTAATGGCGCGAGGAATAAAGGTTCACCTCGCCAGTGATTTCAGCGGCTTCGTCCTCTGACGGCGTGCATGCGGCAAGGCCGAGCGCAAGGGTGAAGGCGGTGCCAGCGGCAAGCAATTGGCGAATCATAGACAAGCTCACTTCTTATGTTTATTACTAATGCAAATCATTCTTAATAAGGAACGGGCTTGCAATCAAGCCTGCTTGGGAAATGCGATGAGACTAGCGGGTTTGGGGCAAGCCGAAAAGCGGCTGATGGGATCAATCGGGGTGGCGGGATCAATCGCTGCTGTGATCTCGTCTCCGGCCTCATTTGCCAATGTCACCCGCGTTACATGGCCCATCACCCGCACGTCGCGCACAGACAATCCAGAGCGATCGGGCGCAATATCCAGCGCATTCTCGCGCACGTACAATTCTATTTGCTGGGGCGGCGCATCGCTATCGGCAAGCGCGGCCAGCGGCCAAATGCCGAAAGCTGTCTCCAATCCCTTATCTGTTCGCTTGGCCAAGACGCTTTGATTGTCGCCAAACATGCAAGCGACCCCCATGCTGGCTGGCGCGGTGTAAAGCTCTTGCGGCGAGCCCGTTTGCAAGATTTCGCCCGCTTCCATCACCGCAATGGTGTCGCCAATATCCTGCGCTTCTTCTGGATCATGGGTCACCAATATCGCGGTCGCGCCGCGCGCCTTGAGCAGCCTGCGGGCTTCGCGCCTCAGGCTCTTGCGCAAAACCACATCAATGCTGGCAAACGGCTCGTCGAGCAGCAGGACGGCGGGCTGCGGCGCCATCGAGCGGGCCAGTGCCACACGTTGCTGCTGTCCGCCCGAAAGGCTGGCGGGAAAGCGTTCGCCCAGACCGCCAAGCCCAATAACGTCGAGCCATTGCTCAGCCAAATCGGCGCTGCGATCAGCCTTCACCACTCCGAAAAGGATATTGTCGGCAATGCTCATATGCGGAAACAGCGCGCCGTTTTGAAACACCAGTCCAACGGGGCGCTGTTCTGGCGGCGGACTGCGGTTTGCGCTCGCCAGAACCTCGCCATCAAGCGTGATTGTGCCTTCTTGCACTTCGAGCAATCCGGCGGCCAGATTGAGCAAAGTTGTCTTCCCGCAGCCCGACGAACCAAGCAGACAGGTGATCTCTCCCGACCGCGCGGTCAGATTGATATTGGCCAGCGCGCGATTTGCGCCGTATTGATGGCCGATATTCGCAAATTCGAGGTTCACATGAATGTCCCGGTCACGCAGTGCTGATGCGCCTTAGGCATATTGGGCGCTCCAGCGCAACACGCAGGCGGGCAATCCGCGGTGGGGGAGCGGGCCTCACCAGCGCGGCTGTGCTTATCGCTGGGCTTGCCAGCCTGCCGCTGCTGGCGATCGTGTGGGCGCTGCCAGCAGGCGGCTTAGCAGCGTGGGGGACGATGACCACGGGCGTTTTGCCGCGCTATGCGATCAACACGGTCCTTTTGATGGCGATGACCGGCGCGCTGGCCGCACTGCTTGGTGTATCGAGCGCGTGGCTGGTGAGCGCGGCGCGCTTTCCCGGGCGTTCTTGGCTGAGCTGGATGCTGGTTTTGCCGCTGGCCGTGCCTGCCTATATCGCTGCTTATATCTATGCCGATCTGCTCGACTTTTCAGGGCCAGTGCAAAGCGGATTGCGGAGCGCCTTTGGCTGGCGGGTGGGCGAGTATGATTTCCCTGCGATCCGGTCATTGCCGGGCGGGGCATTGGTGTTGGCGCTGGTGCTGTATCCATATGTCTATCTGCTCGCGCGGACCGCCTTTGCCGCACAAAGCATGAGCCAGTTTTGCGCCGCACGCAGTTTGGGCGCAGGGCCACGCAGCGCTTTTTTCAAAGTCGCTTTGCCCGCCGCGCGCCCTGCGATTGCCGGTGGATTGGCGCTTGTCCTGATGGAGACTTTGGCCGATTTCGGCGTGGCGGAATATTTTGGTATCCCAACCTTCAGCACCGGTATTTTCCGCAGTTGGCTGGCATTGGGAGACAAAATCGCAGCGCTCAAGCTCGCCGCTGTGATGCTGCTGTTTGTTGGCGTGTTGTTGGGGATTGAGGCTGCAAGCCGCAAGGGGCAGGTGGATGCCCATGACGCGGCGGGCGATGATACCGCGCTGATCACACTGACGGGAGGGCAAGCATGGCTAGCGACCGTGATTTGCGCCTTGCCCGTTCTGCTGGGTTTCGGCGTGCCCGCAGTGGTGCTGCTCGGCCATGCATGGGACAGCGCCGGATCGCAGGATTGGGCGGCCTTGTGGAGCTATACTAAGGATAGCATCACGCTGGCGCTGCTCACCGCAGGGATCGCTGCCACCGCTGCTTTGTTCCTCGCCTATGCTAATCGCCAAGCGGGCAATCCTTTGGCCAAAATCGGTATCAGGCTGGCGACCTTGGGCTATGCATTGCCGGGCGCTTTGCTGGCGGTTGGACTGCTTGCTCCACTTGGTGCGTTCGACCAAACAATCTCGCGCTTTGCGCGCGACAATTGGGGCTGGGAAGGGGGGCTGCTGCTGACTGGCACCAGCGCAATCCTGATCTATGCACTGACCGTCCGCTTCCTTACCGTCTCATACAATTCGGTGAACAGCGGCATGGGCAAGTTGCCGCTGCATTGGGATGCTGCCGCTCGTTCCTTGGGGGCAAAGCCAGCGCGCGTCATCCGCACAATTCACTGGCCGCAATTGCGTTTTAGCCTCGCTGCTGCCGCCGCGCTGGTCTTCATCGATACCTTGCGTGAATTGCCCGCGACCTTGATCCTGCGACCGTTCAATCTGGAGACTTTGGCGACGCGGGTTTACCGTCTGGCGAGCGATGAACGACTGGCCGAAGCATCAAGCGCGGCGCTGCTCATCATGGCGGTGGGACTGGTGCCGGTTTTGATGCTCAACCGCTCGGCGCGTTGAACCTGTCTTCGGTCAGCCTTTAAGAAGGTCCTGCATGGGCGTCACCGCTTGCCCCGGGAACATGCGCTGCGCTGCCTTGCTGGGAACCATAGCGAATTGATCGGCAACCGCACCTGCAAACAGGCTTTCGAGCGAAGCGGTAGGCTTCAGATCGCGCCCTTCGTACAATTGGCTGTCCGCAAGACCCGGCCAATCGCCCAGCACTTGCCCGCCATTGACGCTTCCACCCATCAATAATGCCGCGCCCGCAGTGCCGTGATCGGTGCCGCGGCTGGGGTTGGGTTTGACCGTTCGGCCAAATTCGGTTGCCGAGATAATCAGCGTATTGGCCCAATCACTTCCCAAACCGGTTTGGAGTGCCCCGATCAGCGCATCATAGCTGCGCAGCATGCGGTTGAGCTGGCCCACTTGGCGCGAATGGCTGTCCCATCCGTTGATCTCGATCATCAAGACCCGCGCGCCTGCATCACCGCGCATCAGCGAAGCGGCGAGCTGGCCCGACTTTTCCGCATTGCGCAAATCCTTGGTCGCATCATCACCGGTAAGTTCGCGGGTTTCCAGCGCGCTCTCCCACAGACCGTGCAATTGCTCATCACCGGCATAAAGCATGCTGACACGCCGCATCAGATCCTCGCTCGCCTCTGGCACATGCGAGGGGGCATAGCTTGAAACAGGGGTGGGACCGCGCAGGGCAAGCGGGATCGAAGTGGCCAGCGCCATCGCTGTGGGCGGGGCCTGATCGTCAACGGCAAGTGCGCGGTTGAGCCAGCCAGAGCGCAATTCATAGGGGCGCGTGCCACCACTTTCGAGCACGTTTTGCGCATCGAAATGCGAGCGTTCGCGATAGTTCGATGCGATGGCGTGGTGGGCGAGGCAGTCACCCTTGGCATAGAGTGCAGCAAGGTTTTTAAGCTCTGGGTGGAAGGCAAAGTCATGGCCCGCGCGCGGGGCAGAGCCATAGTCTTCGCCCAATTCGCCGCGCTGGCTTGCAAAGGCCGGGTCGCCAATCGGCGCAAGGATAGAAAGACCATCAACCGCGCCGCGCAGCATAATGAAAACGAGGCGTTTGTCGGTCGGCGCGCTGCGTCCCAAGGCCGGTGGGGCGAGTGCCGTAAGGGTGGCGGCCATTGCTCCGCCCAATAGAGTGCGTCTTTGGATCATGGCCTTCACCTCCGCATCATTTCTGGTGAGACAAGCAGCAGTGCGATGCCTTGTTGCGGGCTTTCCGCGCGCGCAATCGCCGTGCTGGTTGCATTGGAAAGACTATGCGGAAACCATTGCTGCGCCAATGCGCGGGCATCCATATTGCCAGCGCGATTGGAATAAGCATTGGCGGCGTTCACCCGGCGCATCAGCGCGTCAGGACCGGCCCATGCGCTGGCGATATCGTCAAATCCAGCGGGCGAGGGCGGCTCCCATGCGGGCTGTCCAAAATCGCGCAAGAGATTGGTGAACTGGCGTCTTGCCGGGATCGTAGCACCCGTGCCGCGATGGATCGCGATCAGCCACTCCCATGGGGTGCGAAATTTGCGCGGCCGGCTAACCCAGCTTTCGCGCGCACCGATCAAGGCTTGATAGACCGTTGGCAGATCGCCCCCGCTAGTGAGGAAGGCCTGCTCCAATATCGCAATAAGGCTTGGCGCAGGCATGTCTGCGGTAAAATGACGGGCGAGCTTTGTCGCAATATGCTTGGCGGTGGCGGGATGGGTGGCAAGATCGCGCAATATCCGGCGCGCTTGATCGGCACCGTCTGCTGAATAGCGGCGACCCATAACTTGCCGCGCGCCTGGCTCATGGCGCACAGCGAAAAAGGCTGAGCCATCACCGAAAAGCTGCGCGCCGCGCGGATTGCTATTGGTCTTGATCGACCAGCCCGTCAGCGCCTTGGCAAGCTCGATAATATCAGCCTGATCATAGCCGCCGTTCACGCCCAGCGTGTGCAGCTCGAGGATTTCGCGGGCAAGGTTCTCATTCACCTGGCTGCCGCCCTTGGCGCGCCCTCTTGCAACCCGCCTTTGCATGGCAACGCTGGCGGGGCCAAAGGCGTTGAATTGATCGAGATAGACCAGCATTGCTGGCGTCAGGGCGGCGGATTCAAGCAGATCGGCAAAAGAGCCCATGATGCGCGGCCTGATCCGTTCAAATTCATGCGAGGCGGTAAGGTCGCGCACCTTGTTATTGGCGGCTGAGACTGCAAAGTGATTGGTCCAAAAATGCACCAGACGTTCGGCAAAGGGGGTATCGCTGCGTGCGGCCACTTCGGCTCTTGCTGCTACTTGCTGTGCCCGTACATCACCGCGGGCACGGCGCGCTAATCGCGTTTTTTCCTCCGCGTCCTGCATGCCGCGCAATTGGCCAAGCTTGCGGCGATGCTCAAAATATTCCTCAACCGCTCTGGCCGAAGAAGAGAAGGATTTGAGCGGGGTGGGCATGGGATCAAAATTATCAAGCTGAGCACGCAGCAATTGGCGCGGATCACCGCCCAGCGGCGCGTTTGCACGTGGGCCATAGCCAAAGCGGTGATGGGCGATCTCAATGCCGTTCATCGGGCCAATATCCAAGGGTTTGGGCGCGCTGTCATGTCACATTTTGTCGCAGATTGTGCGTGAACCTGAGCTTAGTGGCCCCATTCTCCTAGGCGCCTCGCCAGTTCGGTCGTGGTGGGTCCACTGAAGAATAGCTTGGGCAGCCTATGCAAGTTTTGCACTTGCAAAAAGCCAATGCTGCAGTGCACCAAGCGGGCATGCGAATCGTCATTATCGATGAAAGTGCTGCGCGGGCCTCGATTATCGAGGATGGTTTGCGTGCGCTCGATGATTGCGAGATTTTCACGATCACTTCGCGCGATGGCCTTCTGGCGAAAGTCTCTGAAATCGGGCCTGACATGGTGTTTATGGATTTGGGCAATCCGTCGCGCGACGTGCTGGAAGAGTACTTTACAGTTAGCCGCGCGCTCGATCGCCCGATCGCCATGTTTGTCGATGATAGCGACGATGCTTCGATTGCGGCCTCCGTTGATGCAGGGGTTTCCGCCTATGTCGTCGATGGGCTGGCCGCCAACCGTATCCGCCCTTTGCTCGAAACAACGCTGCGGCGTTTCAACGCCTTTTCGCGGCTACAGGCCGATCTGGCCGAGGCCCAAGGCAAGCTGGCCGCACGCGAAACCATCGACAAGGCCAAGCGCATTTTGATGGATGGCAAAGGGCTGAGCGAGCCAGAGGCCTATGCTGAACTCAGAGCCAAGGCGATGTCATCGAACCGCCGGATTGTCACAATTGCAGAGGCGGTCGTGACCGCGCATGATCTTATGGGAGATGGGACATGACCCAAGAGCTGAAAATTGGCTTTCTGCCATTGATTGATGCGTGTC
Organism: uncultured Altererythrobacter sp.; assembly: GCA_938009055.1. Taxonomy (GTDB): domain Bacteria; phylum Pseudomonadota; class Alphaproteobacteria; order Sphingomonadales; family Sphingomonadaceae; genus Erythrobacter. Next base: position 5,029 of record CALLIO010000143.1, on the reverse strand, counting down.
TGCCGATCCTGGCTCAAGAACATGGCTTCGCCGAAGATGAAGGGGTGTCGCTCAGCTTTGTGCGCGACATGTCTTGGGCAACTGTGCTCGACCGTTTGCTATACGGTCATACCGATGCTGCCCATTTGCTCGCGCCACTGGCGATTGCCACCACCCTAGGCCTTGGCCGCCCCGCTCAGCCATTGGCAGCGCCCTTTGTCTTGGGTCTCAACGGCAATGCGATCACTTTATCGAATGAACTTGCGGCGAAGGTTCTGCCCGCAGATGGTGCGGGCGCAGATCTGGGTGAGCCGCGCGCGGTGGGGGCTTTGCTCAAAGCCGAAGCCTTGGCGCGAAAACAAGCTGGTAATCCGCTGCGCTTTGGCGTTGTTCATCGCCATTCCAGCCATAATTACATGCTGCGCTATTGGCTGGCGGAATGCGGGATCAGGCCTGATGAAGATGTTGAGATCATCACCGTTGCCCCGCCATTTAGCGCCGACTCGCTCATGGCTAAGGAAATCGACGGCTCTTGCGTTGGGGAACCGTGGAACTCGATTGCGGTTGATCGCGGGGCGGGCCAGATCGTGCTGGCCACAGCGCAAATCTGGCGGCGCGGGGTCGAGAAGGTTCTGGCGCTGCGTGAAAAGCGTTTGGATGAAATCCGTCCTGAGGTCGAGGCTCTGATCCGCGCGATGCGAAAGGCGGGCGCGCACTTCATTGATCCTGCTAATTGGGAAGTGAACGCGCGCATATTGGCTCGCCCTGAATATTGCGATGCGCCGCATGATCTGATCCTGCGTTCAATTTCTGACCGGCTGGTCTTGCGGCAAAACGGTCCAGAGTGCGCCTACCCTGATTTCATGTTTCAGCACCGCGAGGCAGCAAACTTTCCATGGGTCAGTCAGGCGGAATGGCTCTACAGCCAATTGGTCCGCTGGGAAAACATGGAATATGATTCGCAAAGCGCGCAAATTGCGGCCCGAGTCTTCCGTCCGAACGTTTACCGCAGTGCACTAAAAGGGACCGGAGACGAGCTTCCGGGCGCCAGTTCCAAGGTTGAAGGTAGCTTATCCACACCGCTTGCCACGACCGCGCAAGAGGGAAGCATCACACTGAATCAAAACACATTTTTTGATGGTCAAAGCTTCGATCCCGATAGGCTCGAAGCCTACATTCTCTCACAAAAATGATGCTGCAGTGCAAAAAAGGGCTTTACGCGAGCTGATCGCTGCGCCTACATAGATCGCGAACGAGAGGAGATTTCCAAAGCCGGAGTCTCAACGATCTCTCTGCTCAACAAATCAACAAAGCGCGCAATGATGCCGCCCGAAATGACCCCTTTATTGGGTTCGGATCGAGGCGGTTTTTTGTTGTGTGCTGAACATTAAGGACGAAGGTACATGGCACACTCTGGGGGTAATCGGTTCGGTTCAGGATTTAACCGGCGCGGCGTGATCACGGCGGTTATTGCAAGCGCAATGCTGGCAGCATGCGGTGGTTCGCCCAGCGATAGCGGCGGCGACACCGTTGTTGCGGCCAACCTTGATGGCGAGATTGAAAAACCAAATCTGAAGTTCGGCTTTATCAAGCTGACCGATATGGCCCCGCTCGCGATTGCTAAGGAGAAAGGCTATTTTGCAGAGGAAGGCCTCAACGTCACGCTTGAGCCGCAAGCAAACTGGAAAGTTCTGCTCGACGGTGTGATCGGCGGACAACTTGATGGCGCACACATGTTGGCAGGACAGCCGCTCGCCGCGACCATCGGTTACGGTACGAAGGCCGATTTGATTGCGCCGCTTAGCCTCGACCTCAACGGAAACGCGATCACCTTGTCCAATAAGGTGTGGGACATGATCAAAGATGATCTGCCCAAGCAATCCGATGGCAAGCCAGCGCATCCGATCTCCGCTGAACATTTGAAGCCAGTGGTCGCCGCCTTTGAGGCAGAGGGCAAGCCGTTCAATATGGGCATGGTTTTCCCTGTTTCGACACACAATTACGAATTGCGCTACTGGCTCGCCGCAGGCGGCCTTAAACCCGGTTATTACGCTGATGGCGACGTGCAAGGCGTGATTGATGCCGATGTGAAATTGTCGGTGACACCTCCCCCGCAAATGCCAGCCACTTTGGAGGCAGGCACGATTGAAGGTTACTGCGTGGGTGAGCCGTGGAACCAGGCGGCCGTGTTTAAGAAAATCGGCGTTCCGGTCATCACCGATGACCAGATCTGGAACGACAATCCTGAGAAAGTCTTTGGCTTGCGCAAGGATTTTGCCGAGAAATATCCCGCCACGACTGCGGCCATGTTGCGCGCAATTATTAAGGCGCAGCAATGGCTCGATGCTGATGGCGGCGCGAACCGCAAGGAAGCGGTCGAGATCCTGGCGCGGCCAAACTATGTGGGCGCCGACGCTGAAGTGATCGCGGCTTCCATGACAGGTGTTTTCACCTTCGAACCGGGCGACACCCGTGAGGCGGAAGGCTTCAATATCTTCTTCGATAAATACGCTGGTTATCCCTATTACTCCGACGCGATCTGGTATCTTACCCAGATGCGCCGCTGGGGCCAGATTTCCGAAGACAAATCGGATGATTGGTACTTCGAAACAGCCAAGGCCGTTTATCGCCCTGACCTCTATCTCGCAGCCGCTGGCAAGCTGATGGAAGACGGCGTGATCCCAGAAGGCAGCGTTCCTGAAACCGATGGTTTCCGCGCTCCTGTCTCTGAATTCATCGATGGCGTCACCTATGATGGCACCAAGCCCAACGACTATCTCGAGAAGTTCGATATCGGCTTGAAGCAAGGACAAAAAGTCACCGCTTCGGGCGTTTCGGGCAGCTAACTCTCACACAAAGCGAAGGATCGCAGCGCAATGGCGACTGTATATGCAAATGACACGGTGGGTGCAGGGGAAGAGGTTTCTTCTCCTGCAACCGCAGATGGGCAAACCGCGGCTGCTTCTGTTGAAGCAAAAGCAGAACCGGCTCCGCCTTCTCCCGCTGTTCAAAAAGCCAAGGCGCTGGCCAAGGGGCTGATCGCTCCGATCCTGGGTATTGTTGGTTTTCTGGTGCTGTGGGCCGTGCTTGCACCGCAAGTTGATACTTCGCTGGGCTCGCTTCCTGGACCGGTTGAGGTTGGCGAGCAGGGCGTTGCTCTGTTTGAGGAATATTCAGCTGCGAAAGAGGCAGAGGGGCAGTTCTATGCCGATCAGGAAGCCCGCAATGAAGCCGCGGTTGCCGCGGGCAATGAAGGCGCGGTGACGGACTTTGACTATGCTGGTCCGCCAACCTTTCTCGACCAGATTATCACTTCGCTTCAAACGGTTGCGCTTGGCTTTTTCTTGGCGACGATTGTTGCCGTTCCCATCGGGCTCTTGGCTGGCCTGTCCAAGACATTTAACGCTGCGATCAATCCGCTCATCCAGATCATGAAGCCGGTGAGCCCGCTAGCCTGGTTGCCGATTGTGACAATGGTCATCTCGGCAATGATCACCAGCGCTGATCCGCTGCTTCCCAAAGCGTTTGTTATCTCGGCCCTTGTGGTGATGTTGTGTTCGCTATGGCCGACACTGATTAACACTGCGGTTGGCACAAGTTCGATCGACAAGGATCTGCTCAATGTGGGCAAGGTGCTGCGGCTGGGCTGGTTTGCCAAGCTGACGCGGCTCGTGCTGCCCGCTTCGCTGCCTTACATCTTTACCGGTATGCGCTTGTCGCTGGGCGTTGGCTGGATGGTGCTGATCGCAGCAGAAATGCTCGCGCAGAACCCGGGCCTTGGTAAATTCGTGTGGGACGAGTTTCAGAATGGCAGCTCGCAAAGCTTGGCGCGCATTATGTTTGCAGTGATCGTGATTGGTCTCATCGGCTTTATGCTCGACCGGATCATGATGGCTTTGGAAGCATTTGTTTCCAAGAACCGCACGGTTTGATGGAGGCCAGTATGAGCGATCCAGCATTCCTCTCTCTCAAAGATGTTCGCAAAGCCTATGACGGCCAATCGGGCGGCACGACCGAGGTGCTTGACGGTATCGACCTAGACGTGACCGAAGGCGAATTTATTGCCATCCTCGGCTTTTCCGGTGCGGGCAAGACGACGTTGATCTCTTCGATCGCTGGCCTGGTTGAGCCTGACAGCGGATCGATCAAACTGCGCGGTAAGGAAATCAACGGCCCCGACCGCGAGCGCGGACTGGTGTTCCAATCCTATTCACTCTTCCCTTGGCTCAGCGTCGAGCAAAACGTAAGCTTGGCGGTGGACGCGGTGCATAAGGACAAGAGTGCGGACGAGCGCAAGGCGCTGGTTGATCAAAAGGTCAAGCTGGTCGGTCTTGATCACGCGATGGACCGTAAGCCTGCGCAATTGTCTGGCGGAATGCGCCAACGTGTGGCTGTGGCGCGCGCGCTGGCGATGGAGCCGGAAATCCTGCTGCTCGACGAGCCGCTTTCGGCGCTCGACGCGCTCACCCGCGCCAAATTGCAGGACGAGATTGAGCGTATCCGCAAAGAAGAAAAGCGCACCATCATCCTTGTTACCAATGATGTGGACGAAGCGCTGCTGCTGGCTGATCGGATCGCGGTCCTCACTCCAGCACCAGCTGCCAAAATCGGAAAGCTTTTCGACGTTGATGTGGCGCGCCCGCGCGACCGCGAGGCGGTGAATGACGACAAAGCCTATCAATCCTTGCGCAAGCAGATTGTCGATTACCTCAGCGGTTTGAACGGCGATGCGACAGCAGAGGCGGACAGCGATATCGATCTGCCGAACGTTACGCCCCTGGATCTCTTGCCTCCACCCAAAGCGTATCGCGAAGCAGCGCAATCGGCGGTTGAGAAGCGCTATCTTGAGTTCTTTAAACTCGACAAGGTGTACCCCACGCCCAAGGGGCCGTTGAAAGTGGTTGAGGATTTCAACCTCCTGATGGATCGCGGCGACTTTGTCTCGCTGATCGGGCATTCGGGCTGCGGCAAATCAACCGTGCTGACGATGGCGGCTGGCCTCAATGAAATTACCGGCGGCGGCATCGTGCTCGACAATCGCGAGATTGAT
>CALLIO010000142.1 GCA_938009055.1 uncultured Altererythrobacter sp. | reverse complement strand
CCGTTTAGCGAAGACGATGGCGGCTTTGGCGGCGGCGCGGTTGATTCCATGGTTATCATGGAAGAATTTGGCAAAGGATTGGTGGTTGAACCTTTCGTGCCCACGGTCGTGTGCGGCGGCGGATTTTTGAAGCATGCGGGCGCGGCTGCACAGAAGGAAGAGCATATCGGCGGAATTGTTGCGGGAACTTCGCTTTTCGCCTTCGCCTACGCCGAACCGCGCGGCCGCTTTGATTATGCTGATCTGGAAACCACGGCGAAAAAGGATGGCGCAGGCTATATCCTCAATGGTCACAAGGCAGTTGTGATTGGCGCGCCTTGGGCGACCCATCTGATCGTATCGGCGCGCACGGGCGGCGAACGGCGCGATAGAGATGGCATCTCGCTCTTCATCGTTGAAAAAGGCGCTGATGGCGTTGTTTGCCGCGACTATCCGACCGTCGATGGCCGGCGCGCTGCTGAGGTATATCTCGAAAATGTCAGCGTGCCAGCAGAAGCTCTGATCGGTGAAGAGGGCGGCGCGCTCCCGCTGATCGAATTGGTGACGGACGAGGCCATCGCCGCGCAATGCGCAGAGGCTGTTGGCGCGATGAAAGTCGCGCATCAGCTGACGGTTGAATATTCGCGCCAGCGCAAACAGTTCGGCGTGCCGATTGGATCGTTCCAAGTGCTCCAGCACCGCATGGTCGACATGTATACCGAGTATGAGCAATCGGTCTCGATGACTTATCTTGCCACGCTCAAACTCGATGCGAGCGAGAAGGAGCGCCAAACGGCTGTTTCAGCTGCCAAGGTTCGCGTGGGTCAAGCAGCCCATCATATCGGCCAGGAAGCGATCCAGATCCACGGCGGCATGGGCATGACCGACGAGATGGCAATCGGGCATTATTTCAAGCGCCTCACGATCTTTGACGCTGAATTTGGCAATGTCGATCACCATATGAAGCGGCATATTGCACTGGTGAAACGCTAAAGCTCCCTGCGCCAAAGCCTCCAATCCGTGCCAGATAGGGGCTTGGCAACAATTGCCAGTTTGAAGCCTTTTTGGAGCCCGCTACGTAGCTTGTGAAGAGCACTGGAAGAGGGGATTTGTGCCATGGCTTCATACAAAAACGCACCGCGTAGCATCGCAATTGTAGCATTCGCGACGCTTTTGGGTGTCGGGTTCGCTTGGCTCGCCGGGTCAAATGGCATCCAGCATTCAGGGCTAACCGTTTTTGCGATCTGCGCCGCGCTCGCATTTGTCGTAAACTGGCTGGCATTTGTCCCTGCAGCCATCGCACAGACCGAAAAATACTACGATCTAATTGGCGCTGTGACCTATATCTCAATGCTGGTGACGGCCTGTGTGCTGTCTGCTCCGCTTGATATTCGCGCCATCGTGGTCGCCGCAATGGTGGCCGTTTGGTCGCTCAGGCTGGGTACGTTCCTTTATAACCGCATTCATAGCGTTGGGGGGATTGATCAGCGCTTTGACGCAATCAAGGTCAATCCGCCGCGCTTTCTGGTGGCATGGACGCTGCAAGCGGTGTGGGCGATCATCACGGCGGCAGCCGCGTTGGTGATTATCTCTGCAGCTGATCGGGTTCCGCTCGATATCTTCTTCTGGATTGGCAGTGCGGTGTGGGTGTTTGGCTTTGCAGTCGAAGTCATTGCTGACCGCCAGAAAGGCGCGTTTCGGGCAAACCCTGACAATGCTGGCAAGTTCATTGACGAAGGGCTGTGGTCATGGTCGCAGCACCCCAATTACTTTGGCGAAATCACGCTTTGGACAGGGATTGTGATTATCGCTTTCCCGCTGTTGTCGGGCTGGTCATTCCTGGTCTTCGCTTCGCCGCTGTTCATCACTCTGCTGCTGACAAAGATCAGCGGGATCAACATGCTGGATGCAGCCGCGGCCAAGCGCTGGGGCGATGATGAGGAATATCAAGCCTATCGCGAGCGCACGTCAAAACTGCTGCTGTGGCCGCCTCAACCTTAAGTTTGGGATGCCCCCAAAAAACCAAGGTCAGGCTGCGCGAAATTGCCGATATTCGGCGCAATGCTCGGCATTTCCGAAGGGGCAACGCCGAACCATTGCGCGAGGGTTGCAGAATATTCGTCAACCGACACGCTTGGCAGCAAACGCCCGCGCCCGACCTGATCGTTGCTTTCAAGCGAGACCTGGGGCGCAGTTCCGTAGAAGCGCCCGCCTGCAACATCGCCGCCCATGACAAAGTGATGGCTGCCCCAACCGTGGTCGCTGCCATCGCCATTGGATGCCAGCGTGCGCCCGAAGTCGGAAGCTGTGAATGTTGTGACCTGGTTCGCAACGCCCAATTCAGCGGTCGCGCGATAGAATGCGTCCATCGCGAAATCGACTTGGCCCAGCAGCGCCTCGTGCGATCCGATTAGGCCATCATGGTGGTCAAACCCGCCCATCGCGACCATGAAAACCTGGCGCGTTACACCCAAGGTGTTGCGCGCAGCGATCAGATTGGCCACCACGCGCAATTGCGCCGCGAGCCCATTGCCCGAGCCAAAATCGGTCGCAATGGTGGAATTTTCCAGCGCATTATTGACGAACGCGCCATATTCAATCGAGCGCGCATTGACCATGGAATAGTCCGCTTCGAGGAAGTGGCCGTGGCTGGTCGTCAGCAAGCTTTCCAGTGCCTCGGAAGCCGTCACTGATCCGAAAAGCCGAGTATTTTCGACACCCCGGATTACCGTCGCCCCGCTACCCGACACTTGATAGGGCACGGCATTCTCGCCGGTCATAAACACGGCATTGCCCGACGCATTGATGACGGTGAACATCGAGTTTGTGTTGCTGGACAGGGCCAAATCACCC
>CALLIO010000141.1 GCA_938009055.1 uncultured Altererythrobacter sp. | reverse complement strand
GGGTGAACATGGCTCGCCATTGCTGGATGAGCATGCCGCCGTTTTCGAATGCCGCACGCGGCACGAATATGATGGCGGCGATCACGTTATTCTCGTCGGTGAAGTTGCCGGATTTGAAGCCCGCGCCAAAGCGCCCTTGCTGTTTCATCGCGGGCAATATTCAGACAGCAGAGCGCGCCCGCAATCAGGCAGCCTTGATCCAGACAGTCTGGTCGCCTTGGTCGAGCATGCCGGTTTCATCGCTCATCATTCCGCTGATCCCAAGGCGCTTGAGGCCGAGCTGAAACACCAGTTTGGCGAGGATGAATTGCGCAATGCAGCGCAAATTCTCAAAGCGCTGATCGCGCAAATCTCGGAGTCAGGACAGGGCTGATCTTTTCCCCTGAAGGCCAACGAGGAAGAAAAACAGCCCGCACAATACCAGCGCGCTCCCAACAAAGAGCGTGTACATCCAATGCCACCCGATCGCTTCCACCAGCCGCGTGGTCACCAGCGGCGAGACGAGAAAGCCTGCATTGACACAGGCTGATCCGCACAGGCCCATGATCGATCCGCGCAAGGCCGGATCCGCACGGTCCATCAAGTAGACGATGGCTCCCGAGGCGAGACCATAGCAGAAGAAGGCCCCGCAATAGGCCAGGGCTGCGTTGCGAAATGGACCGGAAAATATCGTTCGCAGCGATGCCTTGCCGTCGCCGCTTTCCGCCTCATCCCTGCTGGCGTTCTCGCCCTTTGGCAGCGACCAAGTGAAAAGCAGCGCAAGTGGGGCAACAACAAACCCGACCATGAAAATTGTCCGCCAGCCCAGTCCTGCAAAAACGGCAACAACGAGCGAGGCGAAAAACCAGCCGAAAGGATAGCCGCATTTGAGCAGCGAGAGGAACCATGTACGGTTCTTGTCCGAGGCATATTGCGCCACCATCGAGGCGATAATCGGGATAAGACCAGCGCTGAAACCGAAGCTTAGCGCCCTCAGCACCAAAAATTGTCCCTGCGTTTGCGCAAACCCCTGCGCGCCTACAAGAATAGCCGAAACCCCGACGCAAATTCCCAGCATCGCGCGCTGGCTCCACCGATCCGCTCACTTTGATCTTGCATCAAGCATGCCCGCAAAACCGGCGCCAAAGACTGCGGCTACGGCCCAAAAGGGCTGTGTGTATCGATGCTTGAAACAATGGAGCGGGCGAGGCGATTCGAACGCCCGACCCCAACCTTGGCAAGGTTGTGCTCTACCCCTGAGCTACGCCCGCTCACTGACGTTCACCAAGTCGCGTACAAAGCCGCTTCTTCGGTGTGGAGGCGGCGCGATTAGCAGCGGTTCACTACCACCGCAAGCTTAAATATTCCATGAAAGCGGCCAGCTTTGCATGCGCGCGCGCGCAATCAAGATGAGGAGTGGCCATCGCCCCCCTTCACAAGTATGACCAAGCCCACCACATGGGGCATGCGGGAAACGCCAAACTCCCCGATTTGAAACGCGTATTTGCAAGCAGGAGCTAAAGCATTGGCCACTCAGGGTCTCAATATTGAAGAGCAAAAGGCGGTCGATCGCTTCCGCACTGAAGTCGTCGAACCATCCATGACCAAGCTGGTCGTGCTCGACTTTTGGGCAGAATGGTGCGGGCCATGCAAAGCGCTCACTCCCGTGCTTGAAAAGGTGACGGCAGACTATGCCGACAAGGGCGTGATCCTGGCCAAGGTCAATGTCGATGAAGAAAAGTTCATTGCCAGCCAGTTTCAAGTCCAGTCGATCCCCACTGTCTATGCGATCTACCAAGGTCAGCCGGTTGCTGATCTGACACAGGCGCGCAGCGAAGGGCAATTGAAGCAAATGCTCGATCAATTGCTGGAGAAGCTTCCGATTGACCCGAATGCTGCAGGTGGCGCACCGGGTGGACCTTCGGCTGAAGAAATCGCCCAGGCGCTGGAGCTGGGCGAACAAGCGCTAACCGCTGGTGACGGCGCACAAGCCAGCGCGATCTTTGGCCAGATCGTGCAATTTGATCCGATGAACGCTGGCGCTGTCAGCGGCTTGATCCGCGCACAAGTTGCCGCCGGACAAGTCGATGAAGCCAAGCAGATGCTCGAAGCGATTGAATCGAGTGGCGATGTCGAAGCCTTATTGAAAGACCCCGCCATGAGCGCAGCGAAAAGCGCGGTTGAACTGGCAGGCACGCAAGTCGATGACAGCGAGCTTGCCGGTCTTCGCAGCGCAGCGCAAAGCGCGCCCGATGATCTGGACGCGCAATTCGCCTTTGCAGAAGCTGCCTTTGCTGGCGGCGCGCGCGATGAAGCTGCCGACACTTTGCTGGCAATGGTCGCAAAGGATCGCGAATGGAACGAAGGTGCAGCACGCGCCAAGCTGCTGCAAATCTTTGAAGCGGTCGGTTTGGAAGATGAATGGGTGGTCGCCACCCGCCGTCGCTTGTCACGGATTTTGTTCGGGTAGGCGCAATGAGCACGCGGCTCTCGATCTTCCCATTGCCCGGCGCAGTGCTGTTTCCCGGCCTGCAATTGCCGCTGCATATCTTCGAACCGCGTTACCGCGCGCTGGTTGGCGATGCCTTGGTGCGCGACAGGAAAATCGCGATGATCCAGCCGCAAAAGCCAGTGGATGGCGCGCCCTTGTTTGAAATTGGCTGTGTTGGCTATATCGGCGAGATCGAGGCGATGGACGATGGGCGCTACAACATCATCCTGGAGGGGCAGCAGCGCTTCCGCGTGATCCGCGAGCTCGATGTTGCAACCGCTTTCCGCCAGATCGAGGCTGAACTGATCGAGGAACCCGAATTGGAAGCGCTCAGCAGTGTTGAGCGTGCGGGCTTCGAGATGGAGGCGCGCCGCTTTGCCGACAATCAGGGCTTTAGCGTTGATTGGGATTCGGTTGAGCGGCTGGATGACACATCGCTCATCAATGGGGTGTCGCAAATCGCGCCGTTTGATCCGGCTTCCAAACAGGCATTGCTAGAGGCTGAAAATCTGGCCGTACGCTGTGAATTGCTGGTCCAGCTGATGCAATTTTTTGGGCGCAGCGGCGGCGAAGAGGAAATCACGACGCTGCAATAGGCGCCCTATTTCTCCGGAAGCGCCAGCGAGCGCAGCAATGTGGTCAGCACGGTGAACGAACGCCGCTCAGCATCTTTTCGATTGTAGCTTTGCGATTGCACCACCAGTACCGCGTCATATTCGGGCACCAGCGCGACAATATTGCCGCCATTGCCCTTCATCATAAATGCACCCTCAAACCCGCGCGCTGACCGCAATGGCATGGCCCACCATAGCGAGCCATAATGGACATGCTCGCCAAGCTGATGGACGGGTGTGAGCATGTCGCGCAGCCATTGTTTGGGCAGGACCTGCTTGCCTTCCCATACCCCGCCATCAAGCACCATGCGCCCGATCCGCAAAAGCGCTTCGTCAGAAATCGTCAGCTGACCGCCGGATTGCACTTCTCCGCTGCGTGATCGGCGCCAATCGGCCCCGTCTATACCTAGCGGATCAAACAATCTGCGCTGGACATATTGATCGAAGCCCTCGCCCGTGGCTCGCTCAACCACTTGGCCCAGTAGAAACACGCCCGCTGTGCAGTAGGAAAAGGGGCCAATGCCACGCTCATCGCGGGCAAATTTGCGGGCCGGCAGCGCCAGTGCAAATTCGCGCCAGATGCGCCGGCGATACATGCGTTCTTCCTGGCCAGGCGATTTTCGATCCCAATCATTGCAATCAAGCGCGGAGGACATGTTCAGCAGATCGCGCACAGTAATATCTGCGAAGGGCGCGCCGCGCGTGTTGCCAAGATAAGGCCACACTTTCACGTCAACGCCGGGCAAGGCTCCATCGGCAATCGCTGCACCCACGGCCAGCGCGGTGATCGACTTGCCGGCCGATTTGATATCCACGCGCTTGCCCAGCGCGCGGGAATCAAACCGCTTGCGATAGATGATGGTGCCGCTCTGCTCGGCAGCCACAGCACGAATTTTGCCAAGCTCGCCCGCCTCCAGCAAACCTTCCATTTGCGCAATCGACAAGTCAGGGATTGGCTGTGCTGCCGCGCCAATAGCGTGGAGCGCCAATAAAGCTGCGCCGCCCAGCCGAAGGATAAGACCCATGCTGCAAACTCCTCTGCGGCAGAACCATTGCAGCTTTGATGCTGAACCGGCGGCGAACCGCTAGCCCAGTCCGAAGCTGCCTTTTAGCCCATCGAGGATATATTGCGCAGCGAGCGCAGCCAGCAGAACTCCCAAGAGCCGCGTCACGACATTTTGCACATTGTCGCCTGCAAGCCGCATCAGCGGACCGGCAATGACCAATGCAAATGCGGTCAGCAACAGAACTGCACCCAAGGCACCCAGCACGACTGCGGACTGCTCGAACCCGTCCGCCTCGTTCATCAGCAGCATGACCGCTGCAATCGCGCCCGGCCCAGCCATCATTGGCATCGCCATCGGAAAGACCGAGACATCCTCAATCTCTGGATCGGCGTTGACCCTTTCTGCGCGTTCTTCGCGGCGCTGGGTGCGTTTTTCGAACACCATTTCAAAGGCAATGAAGAACAGCATCAAGCCGCCTGCAATCCGAAAGCTGTTGAGATCAATATGCAATGCGCCCAGCAAATCTTCGCCGAACAACGCAAAAACCAGCAGTATGACCGCAGCGATCAAGCTGGCGCGCAGAGCCATATTGCGGGACTGGGCCGCGCTGGCCCCTTTGGTAAGGCCGGCATAGATCGGCGCGCAACCGGGCGGGTCGATCACCACAAACAGCGTGATAAAGGCAGAGAGGAACAGCTCAAGCATAGTCGGCTGCCCTCAAGACTAGTTTGGCGCGAAAGGCAAGCTTTGTTGCAGGGTTTGTGTGAGGACGGTTTCCCATCCCTCTTTGCGCATCAATTCAACCGTGACCGAGCGATTTCCTGCATCAGAATTTTCCCAGCTCCAGCGCAACGTGCCATCGCGCGAGATATTACGCGGTGCGGCCTGCTCGCCGGCAACGCGATCTTGACGCGGGCCTCTTTCGCTACGCGGGCCTCTTTCGCCGCGCGCTTCACGTTCAGGGCAACGGCCAATATCCGCCCGTATTGAATCGATGGCCTCGACCAGAATGCCGCCCGGCTCGACCTCGGGCTCCTTGCGCGGGGGAGGCTGCGGATTGTCAGCAGCGGCTGTAAAGTAAGTGAAGCGGTAACCGGTTTCTTCCTCGCCATCGGGGCGAATACCGCGCTGGCGCTCCCAAACGAGGACGTAATTGCCAACGGTGCCATCGGCATCGCGGCCCCTGCCCTGACTGACCGCCATGGAGCCATCGCAGCTCATGAAAACGGACTTGGTAGTAAGCAAAGAAGGCTCATCAGGATTGGTTTCTCCCGCCAGAGCTTGCGCAATCGTTTCAATGCCATCGTCCGAATGGACTTGTGCGTTGGGTGCTGCAAATTTGCGATAGGCATCGACTTGGCCCTTCTCACGAGCCAGCCGGTTCAACGCCAGTTCGGTTTTGACAATGATAGAGGGCTGCGCGGCACCAGGAGCTTGCTCCAAAGCGCGGTCAATCCGATCAAGCTGGCGGGCGGTCGGCCGGTTTCCGCTGGCGCATCCCGCCACAAGCGCAGCGCCCATGGCAAGGGCGATAGCGGCCTTCAAAGCGCGCCTTCTTCGAGCGCGACACCGGCATTGCGGTGGGCGGCGACCATTGTGTTTCTGAGCAAGACGGCAATCGTCATCGGGCCTACACCGCCTGGCACAGGAGTGATGGCTGCGGCGACTTCGCTGGCCTCGCCATAGTCAACATCGCCGACAAGCTTGCCCTTTTCCTTGCCCTCTTCAGGCGGCAAGCGGTTGATACCCACATCGATCACAGTCGCACCATCTTTGAGCCAATCCTTGCCAACCATTTCAGGCCGACCGACTGCCGCAACCACAATGTCTGCGCGCTTAACAACCGATTTGAGGTCCTTGGTCCGGCTGTGCGCGATGGTTACGGTGGCATTCGCATCGAGCAGCAATTGCGCCATTGGCTTCCCGACAATGTTCGAACGGCCAATCACCACTGCCTCAAGACCGGAAAGATCGCCAAGCCGGTCCGCCAGCAGCATCATACAGCCAAGCGGGGTGCAGGGAACAAAGCCCGATTGGCCCACGCTCAACCGCCCGGCATTGATGACATGAAAGCCATCGACATCCTTGTCAGGGCTGATCCGCGCGATCACTTCCTGCTCGTCGAGATGATCGGGTAGCGGCAGCTGCACCAATATGCCGTCCACCGCATCATCCGCATTCAGCTTATCGATCACGCCCAGCAATTCTTCGCGCGAGGTATCATCACCAAGCTTATGCTCGAAGCTGGCCATATTGGCAGCAAGACAGGCCTTGCCCTTGCTGCGGACATAGACCTGGCTTGCCGGATCCTCGCCCACCAAAACCACGGCCAATCCCGCCTTGCGTCCTGCCGCCTGCTCGAAAGATACTGCAAACTCACCCACCCGCTCGCGCAGGCCAGCGGCAAAGGCTTTTCCGTCGATCCGTTCAGCTGTCATGATTGGGTCACAGGCTCCGCAAGACGATTTGCAGGATATTGAGGCCGATAATCAGCACCAGCGGCGAGAAATCAATCGCGCCGGTATCGGGCAATATACGCCGGATCGGGCCAAGGATCGGCTCAAGCAGCCGATTGATCGAATTGTAGACCGCCATCAGAAACTCATTCGACGGGCTGACCACATTAAACGCGAATAGCAAGCCAATCACAAACTGGACAATAACCAGCATGATCAGAGCGCTGGCCAGAACTCCGATGATCTGGGAGAGAACCTCAATACCTTGCATCGGTGCAGTCTTCCTTCTTCTATGCAGCTTTTGCTTTCTGCATGCGTGTTACCCGCCTAATACGCTTAAAGCTAGTGCGCCAGCGCGTCTTATCAAGGGGTGAGAGCCCCTAGGCCGCAGGTTTGCTCACCAGCGTGCCCGCCCCGCGCGCGGTGAAGAATTCGAGCAGCATCGCATGGGCATTGCGCCCGTCCAGCACAACGGCAGCTTCGCAGCCCGCCTCGACCGCTTTCACGCAAGTATCCAGCTTGGGGATCATCCCGCCTTGAATGGTGCCATCCTGTTTCAATTCCTCAATCCTCGCCGGATCAAGATCGGTCAGCAGTTTGCCCTCTTTGTCGAGCACGCCTGCCACATCGGTCAGCAAAAACAATCGCGCTGCGCCCAAAGCTGCGGCAATCGCACCCGCCATCGTATCGGCGTTGATATTGTAAGTATGGCCATCCGCGCCCGCGGCAATCGGCGCGATGATCGGGATCAGGCCCGATGCCACAGCAGTGTCGAGCACATTGGTGTCAACATGCGAAGGCTCGCCGACAAAGCCCAGATCCACCGCCTTCTCGATATTCGATTCCGGATCGCGCGTGGTCCGTTCAGCCTTAGTCGCCGTGACCAATCCGCCATCCTTGCCCGACAGACCAATCGCTTTGCCGCCTGCACCCGCAATCCAGCTCACCAATTGCTTGTTGATCCCGCCCGACAAAACCATTTCGGCAATCTCTGCAGTGGCTTTGTCGGTCACGCGCAAGCCATCGACAAAGGTGCTTTCCACGCCCAGCTTTTCCAGCATTGCCCCGATTTGCGGGCCGCCGCCATGCACGACGACCGGATTGATCCCGACCGTCTTTAACAGGACAATATCCTCGGCAAATTCACGCGCGGCCTTGGCATCGCCCATTGCATGACCGCCATATTTCACCACGAAAGTGCGTCCGGCATAGCGCTGGAAATAGGGCAGAGCCTCGATCAGAACTTCGGCTTTCGCCAGCTTGGAATTTTCGCCCGTCATCGGCCCTACGCCTTATTGCTCAACATCTTGACCACGCGCTTAGCTGCATGATGCATGCGATGCAAAGACTGGATCGCCATAGCCAGCCGGTTCCGACCCGAAGAATTTTCTCTGGCCGCCCTGTAACCAATCCCTCCCAGCCAGCGAACAGGTGAGTAGCGGTGGCAGGGGGTCAGTCAAAAACTGACCAAAGGCAGGGCCGCGTGACAGTCTCAATTGACGGAGAGAGCATATGAACACGAATTCACTCAAAGGCGGCATCACGCTCGCTATCGCAGCTGGTCTTGCAGCCGCTTGTTCTGGCGCAGCAGATGATGCTGACAAGGACGCTATGGCAGCCGCAGACGGAACCAGCGTTGAAGAAGCTATGGAAGAAGGCGCGATGGAAGACGGCGCATTCGTATTTGAAGCTTCTGTTGTTGGCGATGGCGAGAAAGACAAATGCTTCGGCATTGCGCTTGCTGGCAAGAACGATTGCGCTGCTGGCCCGGGCACAACTTGCGCCGGCTCGAGCACCACTGACTACCAAGGCAATGCGTGGACTTATGTCGACGATGGCGAATGCGCCACCACCGATGCCGGTCCCAATGGCAAAGGTTCGCTGACGCCAATCGAAGCGTAAGCATCAGCCATAGCCGGGCCCAGTTCCGGTTTCCTCTTGCACGATCAGCGAGAGGCGCAGGCTGCGAGACAATTACCCCGTCTCGCAGCCTGTTTGCTATTCTGGCATCTCAACTTGCGCCCGCTTGAGAGCGCATCGGACTTAGTGCTACTCCCTCAGGTGATGGCTCGCTTCCGTTCCCCCCTCAGACATAAGAATCGCAGAAGATCATCCATCACCAATTGGTGGATCTGGTGGCGCACGCCGATCTTCCTGCTTTTCATTATGGCGGTTTGGTGGTTCTTCCTAAGACCTGAAAGCAAGCCAAAGGAATGGGAACGCCCGAGCCTAGAAACAGGGGTCGCGCTTAGCTTTGGCCTATGCGGCGAAAAGGGCGCTGGCCGCGCCTGTGTGGTGGATGGAGACACGCTGCATATCCGCCGCGGCGATGCAGCACGGCGCATCCGGATTACGGGCTATGACGCGCCTGAATTGGATGGCGATTGCGAGGCTGAAAAGCGCCAAGCGCTTGAAGCCAAACGCGCTTTGCATAGCTGGCTGGCTGCTGGCTCTTACGAATGGGATGGGGGCGCAAGCCCGCCCAAAGATCAATATGGCCGCGAATTGCGCGCATTGCGCAGGCCGGATGGTAAGGGCGGCTATGACCAGCTTGCAGACCATATGCTGGCCAAGGGTCTGGGCGCTGAAAGCGGCTGGGGATGGGCGCCTAAGGATTGGTGCGGCTAAAGCTTCCCACAGCGCCCAGGCAATGCCGTTTTGGCATCGGGGCAAGACTTCTGTATACCCTTACGCACGAAGATCAGGGACCATGCAAACAAAGGGGAAGTTGCAGCCATGACAGATACACCAGAAACACCGGCTCCCAAGCCATCAGGCTCACCAACGCCGAACAATGGCTTTGATGCCAACCGACCGACGATCATCAGCCTGCTGTATCTGGGCAGTTACTTCACTGGCATTTCGGGGCTGGTAGGGATTGTGCTGGCGCATGTTTGGTCGGGCGAAGACAATCCTGAGTGGATGGCCTCGCATCTTACCTATCTGATCCGCACCTTTTGGATTGGTTTCCTCGCATCGATAGTCGGGATTGTTCTGTCGATCGTTCTGATTGGCATTCCCATTTTGATGGCCGCTGCAATCTGGGTCGCGGTGCGCTCGATCATGAGCATCATCAAGGCGCAAAAGCAGGAACCCATGCCCGATCCGGAAACCTTGCTGATCTAAGGGCTTTCAAGAAAATGACACATATCCGATTGATCGGCCTTATGGCCGGAACCCTTCTGCTGGCGTCCTGCTCGGACATGGCGGGCGACAGTGACCTTGGCGAAAATGCCTCACCCGCTGACCAGTGGTTTGCAGCGCTCAGCTCGCATTGCGGCAAGGCTTTTGCCGGAAAGCTCGTCAGCAATGATGCAACCGATGCAGATTTCGCCAATGCTGAAATGGTGATGCAAGTGCGCCATTGTTCGGACGAGCGGATTGATGTGCCCTTCCATGTGAAGACGGATGAGGAATGGGACCGCTCGCGCACATGGGTCATCACGCGCGAGGGCGAAAAGCTGCGCCTCAAACACGATCACCGGCATTCCGACGGAACCAGCGATCCGGTCACTATGTATGGCGGCGATACGGTTGAGGCGGGCACGCTGGACGCGCAGCATTTCATCGTTGATCCAGAAAGCATTGCCTTATTCGAAGAGCAGGAGCTTCCTGCCTCGGTCCACAATGTCTGGACGGTTGAAGTGGATGGCTCCGATGCGCCGGAACCGACCTATGCCTATCAATTGAAACGCACGATTGCCGGCGGCGCGCCGGAAGAGCGATTGTTCCGCGTTGAGTTTGATTTGAGCGAGGCAGTGGATGCTCCTCCGGCTGCTTGGGGCCAGGAATAGGCCAGAAATAAGGGCGCATTCGGGGCGATAACAAGGCTTCAAAACCGCCCCAAACCTGGTTTAGAGATAACTCGAGATAACACCTAGACCTCGCGAGACCTCGCGAGATGCGCGCCTTGCCGCAGCAAACACAGCGCCTCAAATCCGCAGAAATACGCAGGACCGTTTTGGCCCGATTTTGACTCGATTGGGGCCACAATTCTTGGCATGAAACCCAACCAGCATCTTCCGCTCGACCAGATCCGCCAAGGCCGCAAGGCAAGGCGTTTGGGATGGCTCGATGCAGCGCTGTTCCTATTGCCCATTGCAACTTTCTGCGTGATCTATTTCGCGCCCGAAGTGACCCGCTGATTTGCTACTAATGCGCAGCGAGCGAGAAGCCGATGGCAAAGCCCAGAACCTGGCTCTTCTAAACGCAGCATTTGTTGCGCCCTGTGCACTGGTGGGAACCCGCGCAGCGCATTAAAACTGTGCCTATGGCGCAAGTGACCCCCGTATCCGTGCCGCAAGGCAGCTTGCTCGCCAGTTTTGGCGAGCCGCATCATTATCGCGATTGTTTCATGCGCGAGGAGGTGGGTGCAGTAACGCTGCCCGATTTTATCGAGCGCTTTTATTGCAGCTGGGCGTTTCGGCCAGAGCGGTTGGCGCTCGGCGCAATCGGCAAGGGCGCGTCGAGCGATGACGCCCGCGCGCTGGCAAGGGGCGAGGTGGATAGCTTCGCCGCATGGAATCTGATCGAGCGCGACGAGACCCAGATCCTGATGCAGGATTTCCAAAAGCGCACAGCGAGCTGGTTGTGCGTTGAGCCAACAGGCGGCGCGACCAAACTTTACTTCGGAAGCTGGGTGGGTGAACCCGACCATCCGGCGATGAAGGCACTGATGGGTTTCCACATTGCCTATTCGAAAGTGCTGCTCGGCGCTGTTTGAGAAGTTTAGAGCCAAGGGTCTTGGAGCGATGCGGATCGCTCTCGATCTGGGGTGAGAGGTTTGAGTTTTTTGTTTGAGTTTTTGTTTCCGGCACCCACCTCCGTGGGTGCGATCTCCTCGCGCCTATCGGCGCTGCGGGCGGGCAGTCGCCCTTGCGGTCGGCTAGTCGCCGACCGAGCTCCGCCACCAAGCCAGTTACAAAGCACCGAGTACCTTGGAGCGAGCTAGCTAAGGAGCACAAGGAACGGGCCGCAGGCCCGCAAGGCCAAAGGCCGCACCGCAGGGGTGGCGCCGAAGGCGGCGGGACCCCGAGGATAGCCAAGTGAGCGGACGCGAACGCCGGCGCTTGAGGCTAATCAAACAAACACAAAACGCCCGAAACACTCACCGAGAGCCATCCGCACAGCGCCGCTCGTTTCTGGGTCAGAGTTAACCACTGAGTACCAAGGTTCTGGACGCTACGTCACTGGCTTTGTGGCGGAGCTCGACCACCTAGTCGGTGAGCGTTCGTAATTTGCTTATCTAGGTGTAGCCAAAGCGCTCAGTCTACAATTGGTATCTGTTGAATAGCGGACGCTTCCGGCCCCTGTCAGAATTGATCGTAACCAATGTGAAAGCTAGAATAGATTCTTCAAAGTAGCGTCGATTGAACTTAGCAAAAGCTAGGATCGAAAAATATGCGGTCATTGAAGTGCCGGATATGAGGACCAGCCTTCGCAGCGAAAACTCCCAACCTGACGGATCAAAGTATGCGATCGTTGATTTTATGATCAGTATCCAGCAAGCAATAATAAGAATAAATGCCAGTAACCTTAAGGCACCATAGATAACCAAGTAATTGTACATGCGACGATAGGCAGCAGGGCAATTGTTAGCGACATGGTGCTCGACCATTTTTTCCCATCTTGTGCCTTCAGCTACCTGAAACGGTAACCCGAGTTTTTCAAACTCGCGAG
>CALLIO010000140.1 GCA_938009055.1 uncultured Altererythrobacter sp. | reverse complement strand
GGAAGGATGGTACCTCGATCATGGTTAGCCACTGCCTCTCAAAGAGTGCATGAAATTACAAGTGAATTTCCGCGCAAACGCGGCTTGTTATTGAACATTGAAGGAGGAAACATGCAGGTGGTGCCCCTGGCCCGACTCGAACGGGCACTCCGTTAGGAACTCGATTTTGAGTCGAGCGCGTCTACCAATTCCACCACAGGGGCTAACCTTTATGCGGTAACACGGGGCCGATAGCGCCCTCACGCGCATCCATCAAGCAGCGATTGCGCTATTTCAGCGCGCCAACCAGCGTTTTGTGCATTTTGGAGTGCAGGCTGTTGTTCGCCGCAAGCACTTGAGCGGACGCGATATCGACCGAACGCCCGCGGAAATCGGTCACAAAACCGCCCGCTTCACGCACTAGCAAACAACCCGCTGCCGTATCCCAATCATTCAAACCGCTTTCCCAGAAACCGTCAAAGCGCCCGGCCGCCAGCCATGCCAAATCGAGCGAAGCAGTGCCATAACGGCGAATACCGGCAACTTGCGGGCCAATCGCTGCAAAAATCTTGCCCCATTCGTCAAAATCACCGTGCCCCTGGAAAGGAATGCCTGTGGCAATCAAGGCATCAGACATACGCGAGCGCGAAGACACGCGAAGGCGCGCATCCTGAAGCCAAGCACCGCGCGTTTTTTCCGCCCAGAAAGTCTGATCCTGGATTGGCTCGTAGACAATGGCGGCGGTGACCTCACCCCAACCACTGCCATCAAGTTTAGGTTCCTGCGCTGCAATAGAAATCGCAAAATGCGGAATGCCGTGAAGGAAGTTGGTGGTGCCATCCAGCGGATCAATCACCCAGCGCGGCTTTGTCGGATCACCTTCGATAATGCCGCCCTCTTCCAGCACAAAGCCCCAATCGGGCCGCGCATGGAGCAGCTCGTCATAGATCGTGCGCTCTGACACTTGGTCAGCCTTGGAAACAAAATCTGCGGGCCCTTTGCGTGAGACTTGCAGATGCTCAACTTCGCCAAAGTCACGGCGCAGCCTATTGCCAGCCTTACGTGCGGCGCGTTCCATGACGCGCACCAATCCTGAAAACATCGACATCGCGCGTTAGCTCGCTTTGCCCACGTAGGATTGTTCGTACACATCAACGATGATGCGCGTGCCGCTGCCAATATGCGGGGGAACCATGATCCGCACGCCATTGTCGAGCACCGCAGGTTTATAGCTGGACGAGGCGGTTTGCCCCTTCACCACCGCATCCGCCTCTACAATCTCGGCCTCGATCTGATTGGGCAATTGCACGCTGATCGGCTTTTCTTCCCAAAGCTCAAGCTGGACCTGCATCCCATCTTGCAGGAAAGGTCTTGCCTCGCCCAAAAGATCCGACGGCAGCATAATCTGCTCGTAATTTTCCTGATCCATGAAAACCAGCATATCGCCATCTTCATAGAGGAATTGGAATTCCTTCGTATCAAGGCGCACACGCTCGACACTGTCAGCACTGCGGAAGCGCACATTGGTCTTGCGGCCATCCTGCAGGTTCTTCATCTCGACCTGCATATAGGCCCCGCCCTTACCCGGCTGGGTGTGCTGGATCTTGGCGACTTTCCAAATCCCGTTTTCATATTCGAGAATATTGCCGGGACGGATATCGACACCGCTGATTTTCATGGGAGTGTGACCTTACTAAAGAGAATGCGTGCACGGCGGCTTTGCGCGTGAGGAGCTGCGCCTCTAGCCCACGCTTCAGATTGGAGCAAGCTGGCTGGTGCTAAGCCCCCTCAAATGATATCACGAGGCACTATGAAACTGGCTCCTTTCTCGCTCCTATGCGCATCTGCCGCATTCAGCTTCACGGCCCCGGCTTCTGCTGATGGCACGCTGACAACAATGCCGCATGGCCGCTATCAATGCTCGCTTCCCGGGGATGCAGGCGGCCCGGCACGATTGATGGTCGAAGAAGCCCATTTCCGCATCGCCAGCGCATCCAGCTATCGCAGCCCTAAGGGGCGGGGCGTTTACATTATGCGCGGCAAGGAATTGCATTTCACCCGCGGTCCGAAAAATGGCGAGCGCTATAAGCGCGTGGGCGACACGGCTTTGCAAAAGCTCGATGCCAAGGGAGAGTTGACCAGGCTGTTGTGCAGCAGGGTTGGCCCAAAGGCTTAAGGGCTAGTTGGCGGAGATAGCCTTGGCAAACGCGCTCACTTGCGCCGTCTCATCACCGTTCCAGATACTGCCTGATACGGCGAGGAAGTCGGCGCCTGCCTCTATCAATGGCGCGCAATTGTCAGGCGTGATCCCGCCAATCGCAACGCAAGGCAGCTCGAACAAGGCGCTCCACCAGCTGAGCAATTCAACCTCGGGACGTTCGGCATCGCCCTTGTCCTTAGTGGTTGAGGGGAAGAATGCTCCAAAGGCGACATAGTCTGCGCCAGCCTCGCCCGCTTCCATCGCAAGGTGCTTTGACGCATGGCATGTGACACCGATCTGGACATCGCGCCCCAGCTCCGCGCGCGCTTCCCTGGGATCGCCATCGCCTTGACCCAGATGCACGCCATCCGCACCCAGCCTTTTGGCGAGCGCCACGCTGTCATTCACCACAAAGGCCACGTCATGCTCCGCGCAGATCGCTTGCAAGGGTGCGGCCAGGTTCGCGGCCTCGTGCTGATCGACATTCTTTACGCGGAATTGAAAGGCTGTGATCAGCCCTTTGCCCGCTTCTAGAGCACGCTCAAGACGCGCAGGGAAATCGCTGCCCACATCGAGCGGCGATATTAGATAGAGTTGACAATCGCTCATTGCGGCAGTGCCGAGAACTAGCCCGCCACACTCGCTGCGTGGATCTGGTCAATCGCTGTGCCCAGCACGCCGTCAAACTCTTCGTCCGATTGCGTCTTGCGCAAATCTTGGAGCAGCCCGCGGCTGAAGCTTGCGATCATACCGGTGTTCTTGGCCAGATGCGCACAGGCTTCATCGGTCGAAAAACCGCCAGATAGCGCCACAACTTTGAGCACATTTGGATGCGCAATCACATCCGAATATAGGCATGGCTGGGCAGGAATGCTGAGCTTGAGCATGACCTTACGTCCCTCTGGCAAAGCGTCGAGACCTTTCATGATTTCATCGCGAAGGATTTGCTCACCCTCCGCGCGATCATCCGCTGTAATGTCATATTCCGGCTCAAGCATCGGCATCAGGCCCGCATCAGCAATCTGGTTGCCAACGGCGAATTGCTGTTCAACAATCGCGGCGATCCCTGCTGGATTAACCGATTTAATGACAGAACGCATTTTGGTACCGAACATGCCATAGCCATTGGACTTTTCGAGAAGCGCAGGAAGCTTGTCGAGCGGCTTCATCAGTTGGACGCCGTTCTCTTCATCTGCCAGACCTTGATCGACTTTGATAAAGGGCACCACGCCGCGCTCTTTCAGCGCATCGGCGGTGGACTTTCCATCTACCTGGCCATCCATCGTGCGCTCGAACAGGATCGCGCCAATCACCTTGCCGCTTGAAAAGCTGGGTGAGGTAATCACCCGGCTGCGCATTTCGTGGATGCGGGCGAACATTTCTTCATCGCCTTCCCACTCATTGTCTTCAACACCATAACCGCGCAGCGCCTTGGGCGTGGAGCCGCCCGACTGGTCGAGCGCTGCAATAAAGCCATCGCCTGTGGCAATCTTGGTGGTCATTTCTTGAGGGGTCATCGGATTTCCTTATTTCCTTGCATTCCTATGCATTCGGATATGAAGCCGCGTTTAGCCAGAGCAGCTTCGCCTTGCAACCGCATGTCTAGTGGCGGGTCTCGCCTGCGCTGGCATCCACTGCGGGGATGAGATTGATCGCAACCGAAATGCGCGTTCCCTCGCCGTGAAATGCGCGCACAGCATGCTGCATCCAGCTGGGAAAGAGCACGATCATTCCCGTACGCGGACGGATCATCACCTCGTTTTGTTGGGGATTGCCCGAAGGCTCCTTAAAACGAAGGTCAGGCGCGGTCATGCGCACCATCGGCATGCGCGGGTCTTGCAATTGCAATTCGCCGCCGAGGTTCGTGTCATTGCTGCCCTTATAACCGTCATCGATATAGGCGACGGCTGACCAAAAGCTGCCGGGGTGCGTGTGATATTGGTTGCTGTCACCTTTGCCGCTTACATTGGCCCACATTTCCGGCACCCAGCTGTAGCGGCTTTGCTTCGGCGATTTGCTATCTACGGTGAGCGCATCGGCCATAGTCATCGCTTTAAAAGCCAACGCGCGGGCGACCTCGCCGCCCCACTCGGCCATATCAGTATTCGAATGCCACCCGCCCATGTTTGAGATTTTGATGCCCTGTGAATCGCGGGCACGTTCATCCTCGATCACTTTGCGCAGGGCTACCACCCCCTCGTCGCTTTGCAATTTGTCAACGACGAAGGGGGAGGCGAAAAGCTGATGGGTTTCGGCCATTGCGCTGCGGCCCCTAAGCGCTCAGCGCTGCAACGCCGGGCAATTGCTTGCCTTCCATCCATTCAAGGAACGCGCCGCCTGCGGTCGATATGTAAGTCACTTGATCGGTCACACCTGCCTGCGCAAGCGCTGCGACAGTATCGCCGCCGCCCGCAACCGAAATCAGCGAGCCTTCTTGGGTAAGAGCGGCAACATGATGCGCCAGCGCCATGGTCGCCGTATCGAACGGCTCGGTTTCAAACGCACCGAGCGGACCGTTCCATACCAAAGTGCGGCAGGTTTTAAGAACATCTGCCAATGCCTCGGTCGCTTGCGGGCCAACGTCGAGGATCATCTCTTCAGCAGCCACCTCGTGGACATTGCAAGTGCGCAGGCTAGCCGGATTGGCAGCGAATTCGGTCGCCACCACCACGTCATAGGGCAGATGCACAGTGCATCCAGCCTTATCTGCCTCGTCCATGATGGCATTGGCCGTGTCGGTCAGATCATGCTCGCAAAGCGACTTGCCCACATCCACACCGCGCGCGGCGAGGAATGTGTTGGCCATCCCGCCTCCGATGATGAGGTGCTGAACCTTGCCCACGAGATTTTTGAGCACATCAAGCTTGGTCGAAACCTTCGCCCCGCCCACAACTGCGGCCACCGGTGTCTCAGGTGATCCAAGTGCGCTTTCCAATGCCGTCAGCTCGCGCTCCATCGCGCGGCCTGCATATGCGGGAAGCAGCTTCGCAAGAGCCTCCGTCGAAGCATGGGCGCGGTGAGCGGCGGAGAAAGCATCATTGACGTAGAAATCGCCATGCGCGGCAATCGCCTTGGCAAAGTCAGCGTCATTCGCCTCTTCACCTGGCCAAAAGCGCACATTATCGAGCAGGCCAATGTCACCATCGCGCAAGATACCAATGCTTTGTTCGACCACTGGCCCTGATACTTCGGGCACGAACATCACTTCTTTACCGAGCACTTCCTCGACATCGCCCTGCACCATGCTGGTGGAAAGGACCGAGCTACGCGCCCCGCCCGGACGCCCGAAATGGGCGAGAAGCAGAACCTTCGCGCCTTTCTCAGCCAGTTCAAGGATCGTCGGCTTGACCGCCTCGACCCGTGTCACATCGCTGGCCGAACCGCCATCCATCGGCAGGTTGAGATCGACCCGCACAAGCGCGACTTGGCCTGTAATATTGCCCAGATCATCGAGGGTTTTAAACTTTGCCAATGTGTCCGGTTCCTACATTCAAATTATGATATTCTCTTCGCCTAAGACAACGGTGCTGTCGTCAAGCAGAGCAAACCTCGTCGCGTAACGGCCTAAGCTAGAAAAAAGGCCGCCGCGCTCGTAATTCACTGCCAACAAAGCGCCATCACCAAGCTTGTGAACGCATATCAGTTTACGTTCTGCGCCAAGCGCATTTTTGAGCGCAAGGCGTGCTTTCTCAGACAGTTCGATCAGACGGGACTCACCATCCTTGCTAAAAGTCCAACCATCATAGCACGGCGCTTTGGCAGAGGAAGTAGCCGCGCAAGCATTCAAAGGGATAAGGACCAGCACGAGCGCAATGGCAAATTTCGCCACTGTTTGCTGAGCGCCCGCTTCGGTCCTCACCATCCGCCTTACAGCATTCCAGCCATAACGCCGGCTGTGTCGATCATCCGGTTCGAGAAGCCCCACTCATTGTCATACCAGCTGACAACGCGCGCAAGCTTGCCGTCCATCACAGATGTTTCGAGGCTGTCGATGGTCGAACTGGCGGGGTGATGGTTGAAGTCAGACGAAACGAGCGGATCAGACGTGTAATCAAGAACGCCCTTCATTGGGCCGTCTGCTGCTGCCTTTAGCGCCGCGTTCAATTCCTCAACCGTGGTATCACGGCCAGGCGTAAACACCAGATCGACCAGTGAAACGTTGGGTGTCGGCACGCGAACGGACGAGCCATCAAGCTTGCCGTTCAATTCTGGCAATACCAGACCCACAGCGCGTGCAGCACCGGTTGTGGTCGGGATCATATTCTGCGCGCCGCCGCGTGCACGGCGCATATCACCATGCATCTGGTCGAGCATGCGCTGGTCATTGGTGTAGGAATGGATCGTGGTCATGAAGCCGCGCTCGATACCCACCAGATCGTTGAGAACCTTCGCCACTGGAGAGAGGCAATTGGTGGTGCAACTGGCATTAGAGACGATCACATCGTCACTTGTCAGCGTATCGTGGTTCACGCCGTAAACAATTGTAGCAGAAACATTTTTTGCAGGAGCAGAGATCAGAACACGCTTCGCGCCTGCTTTCAAATGCGGCTCGGCTGCCTCGTGGCTTTGGAAGAAGCCTGTGCATTCCAGCACAATGTCCACACCCATCTCAGCATGCGGCAAATTGCCCGGATCACGCTCGGACGTCACAGCAATGGTCTTGCCACCAACGGTGAT
>CALLIO010000139.1 GCA_938009055.1 uncultured Altererythrobacter sp. | reverse complement strand
TTGAACCTTGGCCGCATCGAGCACATGGCTCAGCTGTGGTCCGGTCCATTCGCCAATCGCGCTCCACCCTTCCACGCAGTCATGCCGCGTGATCTGGGTGCGCTGCGGCATGGCGCGCAAGTCGTCGAGCGAGAGCGACATTGGATTGTCGACCAACCCGCGCACTTCGACCCGCCAGTTAGGAAATCCGGCTGCCAAATCCGCTTGATACGCCTCGTCAGCAATGCGCACGGTGCCATTGCCCTTGAAGGTGGGTGACAGGTCAGCTCTGGTGTATTCACGCGCCAATGCCTGCCGGTTCGCCAGCGCGCGGTGTGCGGCACGATGCCACCCTTCGGCAGCTTTCGCGACCGAGCGGCCCGTGGAACTATCGGCGATTTTGGAGCACGCGCCGGTGGCAAGTGCGGCAATTCCAGCCAGCGCCGCGCGGCGTTTCATTTGGAAGCTCATAGCGTACCTCCGGTAATCATATCTTTGATCTGCTTGATCGGTCCTGTGACCAGAACGAGCAATATGTGCACGACAAAGAAGGCAAGCAGCGCAAATGCGGTGATGAAATGGATCGAGCGCGCGCTTTGCCGTCCGCCCAGCACATCAACCAGCCACGGCGCAGTCGGCTCAAAACCTGGACTGATCGCAAGGCCTGTCGCGATCATCAGCGGCAGCATCACGCCCAAGACGAAGCCGTAAGAAAACTTCTGCAGGAAGTTGTATTTGCCGTGGGCGGGATCGTGATCGAAATTGAGCTTCGCGTGCTGGATGATGTCTTGCAGCACCGCTTTGGGTTTCCACTCCGCCCATGTTGTTTTCAGATCGCGCCAGAAATGCTTGTTCACCAGCATTGCGATCCACATCACCAACAGGGCTAGGGCAAATGGCCAGGCAAAGATCGCGTGCCAATCGCGCGCTTCGGCCAGATCATAACTGCCCGGGATCGTCGCCCAATCGGGAAAGCGCATCACCTCGAGCCATGCATCGACGCCGTCATAGCCGTCATTGCCCCAATAGAGGAACCGGTGCGCGTTCGAGATATTCAGGCCGGACATGAACAGAATGATCAGGCTGATCGCATTGATCCAATGCCAAATCCGCGTGGAAAGAGCGTGCTTTTTCATATTGTTCCCGCCTGTTCGCGCGCCAAATAAATTACATCGCGTGGCTGATCGAGCAAATGCTGGCCGCTATCGACATAGATGGTCTCGCCGCTGCGCAAGGGGCCTTCGGCTAGAAACAACGCGGTATCGGCCACTTCATTTGCTCCTGTCTTGCGTTTCAGCGGGTTGAGACGGTGCGAGATTTCCGTCTCTTCCTCGCTTTGGTCATGGCTGGCCAGGATCGCGCCCGGCGCAAGGCCATAAATCCGATCATCAACGCGCGCTGAGCCCTTGGCGAGCATGGCAATCGTTGCATCGAGCGCATGCTTGCTCATCGTATAGCTGAAGAAATCGGGATTGGGGTTTTCCAGCTTTTGATCGGTGATCTGGATCACGCGCCGCCCGCGCTCTGTCTTGGAAGAGGCAAGAAACCTTTGCGCCATGAGCGCAGGGGTGAGGGCGTTGATCTGCATTGCCTTGTTGTTCGCGGCCGCATCCAAATCGGTTACGCCATCATAGGTAAAGACTGAGGCTGAGTTGATGAGCACGCGCCAGTCATCGTGCTTTTCCGCCATCGTCTCGACCATGGCCACCGCTGCATCGCTATCGCTCAGATCGCATTGCACCGTTTCAGCAGAGGGGAGGCTAGCCGCCAACTCTTCAGCTTCTTCGCGCGACCCGCCGTAATGGATGATGACATGCCATCCTGTCTCGCCAAACCGCCGCGCCATTGCTGCGCCAACGCGTTTGGCTGCTCCGGTGATAAGGACGGTTTTGATCATTCAGCGAGCCTATGCCAGCGCAAGGCGTTCGGCAATCCTTGCGCGAATTGCAAGCGGGTCGGACATTGTTTCGCCATCATTCTAAGGGCATAGGTCTGGCAGTTATCGGGAGATGTTTGGTGGGATTGATTAGTAAGACTTTTTTGAGCGTGGCCGTATTCAGCCTGCTTGCTCAACCAGTGGCGGCACAAAGCCTGGACGAATGGGAGCGCGAGGGGCGCGTTGAGACAAGGGCGATGGCTTCTTTCACTATTCCCCTTGGCGGTGGCCGGAGCGTAGAGCAGACCGCACCTAGGCTTGATTTCGCGATGCAGAATTACCGGATTGGAAGCGATCAGAATGCGCCTTTGCGGTTTGATGTCCGATCCCAGCCCCGTGCATTGCAGCGCCAATCAATTGTCTCTCTTACGCTCGACCAGCAGCCCAAATTGCTCCTCAATGGACAAAGAGTGGCAACTTTCGGTCCGACATTGCACGCTGATGAGGAGGGCGAGCAAAAAAGCGGAGGCGGTAACACCGCGCTTTACGTAATCGGCGGGGTGCTGGTTTTGGCCGCAGGGGCGACAGCAATTTTGGCTACCGATGCTCGTGATGCTGTTTCGGATGCAATTGGCCCGGCAGACTAGCTGCTGGCCTGATCCGCAGCTGCATTGACGGCTGCATCGACAGCTTCTGCGACTTTGGTGCGCCAAAGCGTGCACAGCTTTTCCAGCGCTGCGATTTCGTGCAAATCATCGATGCTTGCGGGATCGCTCTTGTCGTAAAGTTTGGCGAAGAGGCGCGCGACGCTCCAATTCGCATGGCCGATCGCAACGCGCTCCAGTGTGTCGCCAGCTTGGGCTTCGCCTTCTTCGATCACGCGGTAATACCACCCGCAATTGTGCCGGCGCATGATCGCTTTGACCATACCTTTGCGATCAAACCGGTGTTCGATCTTCCAGCAGGGTTGGCGCGGCTGGCTGATCTCTAGCAAGGCGCTGCCGAGTCGGAATTGGTCGCCGATATGAACGGCTGATTCGGTGATGCCGGTTACGACTATGTTCTCGCCAAAAGCTGGAGTGGAGTTGAGCAATTCGTGCCCGCCCAACTCGCTGTCCCACCACGAGTAATGCTCGCGGGGGTAGTGGTGGACAGCCATGTCCACGCCGCCATGATTCTTGAGGTCGGCTTGCTCATCGCCGCGGATGCCAAGCGCAGTGATGCGGGCTTCACCCGAGATAGGTGTTTTGACAAAAGCACTCTTTTCTTCGCCACGAAATGGCTTTGACTTACCGGTGCAAATCGCTTCAACCGCTACCTTCAAGAAGAAGCCTCAGCCGCTTCTCGGTCGCGCTCAGCCCGCGATTTTTTCTGCGCTGCGGTTTTCAGCTGTCCGCAAGCTGCGTCAATATCGCGGCCACGCGGCGTGCGCACAGGTGCGCTGATCCCACCTTCGAAAATGATGTCGGAAAATGCCTTGATCCGTTCAGGCGTTGAGCATTCATAGACGCTGCCGGGCCATGGATTGAACGGGATCAGATTGACCTTGGCTGGCAGCTTGTATTCTTTGAGCAGCCGGACAAGCTCATGCGCATGCGCGTCGCTGTCGTTCTTATCCTTCAGCATCACATATTCAAAAGTGATGCGCCGCG
Organism: uncultured Altererythrobacter sp.; assembly: GCA_938009055.1. Classification (GTDB taxonomy): domain Bacteria; phylum Pseudomonadota; class Alphaproteobacteria; order Sphingomonadales; family Sphingomonadaceae; genus Erythrobacter. Next base: position 1,144 of record CALLIO010000139.1, on the reverse strand, counting down.
CGTTCGAGGCACCGGGATAATCAGCGCACGCTTGAAGCAATTCCTCCAGCCCATATTTGCGGTTGATCGGCACAATCTCGTCGCGAATATCCTTGGTCACCGCATGGAGCGAGACGGCCAGATTGACCCCGATCTCCTCGCCGCAGCGCTCCATCATCGGGACAACGCCGCTGGTCGAAAGCGTAATCCGGCGTTTCGACAGGGCTAACCCTTCGCCATCCATCACGAGGCTGAGCGCATCGCGCACATTATCGAAATTATAGAGCGGCTCGCCCATGCCCATCATCACAATATTGGTAAGGAGGCGACCGTCTGCGCGGTATTCGGTTTCGCTTTCCTCGCCATCGTCCGCATTGGCATAGGTCTCAGCAAAATCCATCTTACCCTTGGGCCATTCGCCAAGAGCATCGCGGGCGAGCATAACTTGCCCCACGATTTCACCGGGCGTTAGATTGCGAACCAATCGCATCGTGCCCGTGTGGCAGAATGTGCAATTGAGGGTGCAGCCGACTTGGCTGGAAACGCAGAGAGTTCCGCGCGTCTCATCCGGGATAAAGACCATTTCAAAGTCATGTCCGTCATCGGTTTGCAGCAGCCATTTACGCGTGCCGTCAGAGGACACTTGCGCCTCGACCACATTGGGCCGGCCCAGAATAAAGCGTTCCTCCAGCCACGGGCGCATCGTCTTCGCGATATCGGTCATTTCAGCAAAGCTGGTCACGCCGCGATGATAGAGCCAGTGGTAGATTTGTTTGGAGCGCAATTTAGCCTGTTTGGCATCGAGCCCAGCTTCCTCCAAAATGGTGCGAATATCGGCTGGTGGCAGGCCGATCAGATCGACACGGCCATCGGCACGCGGAGTGATATCGCGCGCAGTCGTGACCGGATCGGAATGTCCAGCAATCGGCATAAGAGGGGTATCGGCCATAAGTCCGCCGCGTATAGGGCGGGCTTTCCCGCTTGGCTAGCGATTGCGCGCTTTAGCTTTTTGAGCAGCCCAATGTTGCTGCGTCCATCGCTGTCGCTGCGCCTTTCAACGCGTAGGTGTTGGAGAAGCGGCGCCCTTTGCTGTCGGTTGCTTTCACAACCATTTCGCGCGCTGAACGCATGGCGGCAACAATTTGCGCATCCATCCCTTTGTTCT
>CALLIO010000138.1 GCA_938009055.1 uncultured Altererythrobacter sp. | reverse complement strand
GTGCTGCGCGGGTGGGTTGATGGGCAGCAATTTCCCGCCGGTGTGCGCGTTGGGATTGATATTGACCCCTACAGCTTCGTCTAATCGCTTGCGTCTTGCGTAGCTAAGCCATGACCACGCTCATCCCCATTCTTGGCGACCAGCTATCGCACAACCTTGCTTCGCTGCGCGCCGCAGACAAAGCCTCCAGCATCATCCTGATGATGGAGGTGTGGGAAGAGGCGACTTATGTGAAGCATCACAAGCAGAAGATCGCACTGATCTTCTCCGCCATGCGCCACTTTGCCGATGAGCTGCGGGCAGATGGCTGGCAGGTCGATTACACGAAGCTCGATGATGCCGAGAACGCAGGCAGCTTTTCCGGTGAAGTCGCGCGCGCGGTGGAGCGGCATTCCCCCGATGTGATCCGCGTAGTCGAGGCGGGCGAGTGGCGCGTTCAGCAAAAGATTGAGGAATGGCCGGACAAATTCCCCTGCGATGTCGATGTGCTCAGCGATGACCGCTTCCTCGCCACCCAACGCGAGTTCGCCGATTGGGCTGAGGGGCGCAAAGCGCTGACGATGGAGCATTTCTACCGCGAAATGCGCAAGAAAACCGGTCTGCTGATGGAGCCGGACCAAAAGCCGGCTGGCGGCAAGTGGAATTATGATGCGGACAATCGCGAGAAGCTAGAGGGCGCATTGTTTGTACCGCCCCGCCCGCGCTTTGAACCCGACACAATCACAAGCGAAGTGCTCAAGCTGGTTGAGGCGCGCTTTGGGACACATTTCGGCGCGCTCACTCCGTTTGAATGGCCTGTGACGCGCGAAGAGGCGCTCAAAGCAGCCGACGCGTTTTTCGCCGAGCGGATCGAGAATTTCGGCCCCTATCAAGATGCAATGGTGTTCGGCAGTGACGATCTTTACCATTCCATGCTGTCCACCAGCATCAACATCGGCCTGCTCGACCCGTTGGAATTGTGCGAACGCGCCGAGGTAGCCTATCGCGAAGGCCGTGCGCCGCTCAACAGCGTGGAAGGCTTCATCCGCCAGATCATCGGCTGGCGCGAATATGTGCGCGGCTTCTACTGGTATTTCGCCCCCGGTCTGGCCGAGGCCAACGAGCTGGAAGCGACCCGCGCGCTGCCCGATTTTTTCTGGACGGGCGAAACCGATATGCGCTGCCTATCGGATTGCGTTCGCTCCACAAAAGAGAACGCCCACGCCCATCATATCCAGCGGCTGATGGTGTTGGGAAATTTCTGCCTGCTCGCCGGGATTAATCCGCGCGATGTGCAGGACTGGTATCTCGCCGTTTATGCCGATGCGTTCGAATGGGTTGAGCTACCCAATGTGGCGGGCATGATCCTTTATGCCGATGGCGGGAAGCTTGCGACCAAACCTATTGCGGCCAGCGGCAATTACATCAACAAAATGTCCGACTATTGCGGTGATTGCCGCTATAAAGTTGCTAAGAAGACGGGCGAGGATGCCTGCCCGTTCAACGCGCTCTATTGGCACTTTATGGACCGCCACCGCGAACGGCTCAAAAGCAATCACCGGATCGGGCGCATCTATGCGACTTGGGACCGGATGGGCGAGGAAAAGCAGGCCGAATATATCGCCAGCGCCGACAAATTCCTCGACTCTTTGGAGCCCGCGCGCGAAGGTTGGGCAAGAGCCATCGAGGGAGAGAATTGAACCATGTTTACCGTCCATCACCTGCGCATCTCGCAATCTGAACGCATCGTCTGGCTGTGCGAGGAATTGGGGCTTGAGTATAATCTCAAGCTCTACAATCGCGATCCGGAAACGCGGCTTGCCCCTGCTGAATTGAAAGCTTTGCACCCGATGGAGATTGCGCCTCTGCTTGAGGATGGCGATATGATGCTGGGCGAAAGCGGCGCGATCATGGACTATATCGTGGGCAAATATGCGCCCGACACTGATCTGGTCCCCTCCCCCGACCATCCGGATTTCGCGCGGCATCTCTATTGGTATCACTTCGCCAATGCGACGCTAATGACCAATGGCATGATGAGCATCGCGGTGAATGCCGTTGGCGCAGACATGCCGCCGCCGTTGATGAAGCGCGTGACCAATGCCTGGGCACAAATTGAAGCCGGATTGGGCGAGGCTGATTATTTCGGAGGTTCATCACTGACGACAGCGGACATTATGCTCGGCTTCTCGCTCACCACGGCGCGCGCGTTCAACGATATGAGCATTGAGAACATGCCCAATCTGCAAGCCTATCTCAAACGGATCGGCGAGCGCGAGGCGTACAGCCGCGCCTTTGCCAAGGCAGAGCCGGGAATGCCGCCCAAGCTCGATTGATCGGTCGCTGCACGCACCCTTAGCGTAGTAAAACTCCAGCAAACTGGTTACTATTGTAATTGTTGCACAGCACGGACGCTTAGAATAGTATCGAAGAAAGGGAGAGGGTAAGTCACATTATCAATTGAGTAGGACCCCTTTACATGAAAAAATTCGGACTTTTGCTTGGCAGTCTGGCGCTGGCCGCCACACCTGTCATGGCTGAGACACAGCGCGCAACAGCGCCGGTCACCGCCGAAAGCGAGCTGGAAGGCGAAGGCGTACTGGCAGCATTGCTGCTGGCTGCTGTGATCGCAACACTTGTAGTGATCGGTTCAGACGACGACCCCGTCAGCGCTTAAGCTGAAACAAGCTTATTGAAGATGATGCCTCGGGCGAAAGCTCGGGGCATCGTTGTTTTCAACACAAGGCGTAGCGCCGCTTACAATGCCTATGCTGAAAGCGCGTCTTTGGCTGCCGCTTCAATCCCGGCCATTGCAGCGCTCCATGGCCCCGGGCCGTAGCTGATGCGCGCGACACCAAGTTTTGCAAGCTCAGCATTGCTGACCATGCCTGGCAGTCGCATTGCATTCACCGGTATGGGAAGTTCCTTGCAGATCTGCGCTATCATCGCGGGATCGGTGAGAGCGGGGATGAAAAAACTCCCTGCTCCAACCGCGGCATAAGCTCTGCCGCGCAAAATCGCTGTTTCGACCAGTTCTTGCCGATTGGGATCTTCTCCGACCGCAAAAAGCGATAGAAAAACATCAGTGCGCGCATTGACGAAAAGGCCCGCTGCATCGACCGCTGCGATGCGTTCAGCCTGCTCATCGACGTTTCGCAGGCCGTCTTTGTGGATCAGTCGATCCTCCAGATTGCATCCAACCGCACCCGCATCCTTTAACGCTTTGGCATTTTCAGCGAGGCTGGCGACATCTTCTGCAAAACCGGCCTCAAAATCGATAGAAAGCGGCAGTTCGACCGCATTTGCAATTTGTGTCGCAGTGTTCACTAGAGCCGGGAACGGCATCTGTTCGCCATCACCGAACCCTTGCGCACCGGCTAAGGAAGCGCTTCCCGTCGCGATTGCTTTCGCTCCTGCTTTTGCGACAGCCATGGCGCTCCCCGCATCCCAAATGTTGAACAGCACCAATGGGTCGCCCGCTTTATGCAATGCGGCAAAATGCTCTCTAGTCATGTCAGAACAATTCCTCATCTTTTGAGCCCTCACGCTTCAGCAGCTCGGCTTTGATTTTTGGTCCATAGGCATATCCGCCAACGCCACCACCTGACGTGTAGCTTGCTGGGACAACCCGGTGGCAAGGGATCAGCACTGCAATATTGTTCGCGCCGTTTGCACTGCCGACCGCGCGGCTAGCCTTGGGATTGCCGAGCATGGCCGCTTGTTCGCCGTAAGAACGCGTTTCGCCTGCTGGAATTTCGCGCAAGGCCTGCCAGCAGCGTTGCTGAAACGCGGTACCCTTCACATCGAGCGGGATATGCGAATTGTCGCCGTCCGGCGCTTCAACCGCTGCCAGGACTTGTGCAAACAACTCGCGAAACCCCTCGCCCCCTTGGACCAAATCAGCCTTGGGAAAGCGCGCGCGCAATTCAGCCTCGCCCTCGCCGAAAGACAGGCAGCACACGCCATGCTCGCTTGCAGCCACCAGCATATCGCCAAGGCTAGTGGGCATAACCGCCCAGTGCACAGTCCGGCCAGCGCCGCCATTTGACCAATCGCTCGCGGTCATTCCCATCTTGTGCTCCATTCCATCGTAAAAGCGCGAGGGGGTTGAAAAACCCGCCTCGTAAATTGCCTCGGTAACGCTGGCTTCGCGTTCCAATGCTGCGCGCGCACGATCTTCCCGTAGCGCCCGCGCATAGGCAGCTGGCGACAGTCCCGTCGCGCGTTTGAAGATGCGCTGGAAATGCGTGGGCGAATAGTCCGTAAGCGCCCCAAGCTTTTCTAAAGAGATCGGCCCATCAGCCGATTTGATTGCTTTGATTGCCGCCAGAACCGCTTGTTCCTCGCGTGATTGCTGGTCGGGCGCGCAGCGTTTGCAGGCGCGAAGGCCCGCTGCCTCTGCCGCCTCGCAATTGGCATAGAAGCGCACATTCTTGCGAAGCGGCATTCGGGCCGGGCAAGAGGGACGGCAATAAATGCCGGTTGAGTGCACTCCTGTCAGGAACACGCCGTCAAAGCGGCGATCCTTAGCCATGGCGATCTGCCAACGCGCATCATCATCCAGAGTGTCGAAATCCGTCATAGGCATGCCTTTTGCCACAATCATGCATTGCGCGCATCCCGATGCTTGCGGTCAATGTCACGAAGCGCGTAAAGCGGCTGGCAATGGACCGGATACTGCCCCTGATCGCTGCGTTTTTTGCGCTCCTTTTGCCCAGCCTAGCCAGCGCGGATAGCGGCGATATTGATGCCGCTGCGCGCGGAGTTGTGCGCGTGGTGATGATCGGCACCGATGGCGAAGAAGTCTTTCCGGTTAGCCACGGATCAGGCTTTGCAGTTTCACCAACCAAAATCGTCACCAATGCCCATGTCGTGCGCGAGGCATTGCAGGATGACACGCTCAGGATCGGGATTGTGCCCAGCCAGGGCGAAGAGGCAGCCTATGGCAAGGCGATTGCCGTCAGCCCCAAGAATGACCTTGCCCTGATCGAGATTACGGAGGGCAGCCTGCGCCTCCCACCGCTGACGATGGCTGGCCAGCGCACTGGCGATATGGGCGAGGTCAGCTCGGTCGGCTATCCGATGAATGTCGATCAGGCACAGGGCTTGGACATTGGCGATATCTTCAAAGCGCAGCCCCCTGTGAAGAGCCGCGGGTTCCTCTCCGGCCAGCGCCCATCGCGCCAGTTCGATACGATTTTGCACACAGCGCCGATTGCGCGCGGTAATTCGGGCGGGCCGCTGCTCGACCAATGCGGGCGGGTGCTGGGCGTCAACAGCTTTGGTGCGGATTCCAATGGATCGGATGCAGAGTTCTACTTTGCCGTTTCCATGCGCGAATTGCTCCCTTTCCTGCGTGACAATGAGATTGAGCCGCAAGTGAATGCCCTGCCCTGCCGCTCGATTGCAGAGCTCAACGCCTCTGAGACCGCGCGGCTTGAACAAGAGCGCGAGGAAGCGCGTGAACGGATGGAAGCGCGCCAAAGCGAACAGCGCGAGAAGTTCAACCGCGCACAGCTTGAAGCGCAAATCGCGGTGATGGACGAGCGCGAGAATATGATGGCGCTGGCGATGATTGCACTGCTGGTCGCGATTGGTGCGGGCTATTTCGCCTTGCAAGCGCGCGAGGAAACCGATGCGCAAAAGAAGATGTTCGCCTTTGCCGCGCTGGCTGGTGCCGCAGTGATCGCGACGATCCTCTTGTGGATCACCCGGCCCGGGCTGGAGGATATCGACCGGCGCGTGGCGGCTGCAATGAATGATGCCGATGACAATGGCGATGATGGCGCGCAAACGCTCGCCAATGAAGGCACGCTGATCTGCACTCTCGCGCCTGAACGCAGCCGGATCACCGGCGCGCGCAATGATGATGTCGAGTTCACTTGGGAAGGCGATGGCTGCGTCAATTCGCGCACGCAATACGGGCTGGCAAGTGGCGAATGGCGGCGGGTCTTCGTGCCGGGCGATGAGGATGCCGTATCGGTCAACACTTATGATCCGGAAACACGCACATTCCGCACCGACCGCTATTTGCTCGGCCAGAATGATATGGCGAAAGCACGCGCCGCTCGTGCCCGTTACAAGCCGCCGCAATGCGGTGTTTCGGATGCTTCGCGCACATTGGGCGAACAGCAATCGGGCGTGCTGGCGCTGCTGCCTGCCCAACCCAACGAGCGGCTGGTTTATGAGTGTCAGGTAAAACCGGATTGAGCCCTTTTGGCCAATTCGCAAAGTAAACCACAAAATTTACTCTTGAGTTTGTTTACAAGTTTGGCAGTCTGACACCTCTGCGTCATGCAGCGGTGGGACCAAGGACAATTATCGTGCGTTTTTTCATATTTCTGGCCGTGTGTTTTGCGGCCGTTTTGCCTCTTCCTGCGAAAAGTGCAGAAGCAGATATTGAAGCCTCTGCCAGAGGCGTGGTGCGCATTCTTGTCGTTACAACCGATGCAAGAGGTTTCCTGCGTGTCTTGGGTCATGGGACCGGATTTGCGGTTGCCGAGGGCAAATTTGTCACCAATGCGCATGTGGTCCGCAATGCACTCAGATCGCGCAATGTCAGGCTGGCGATTGTCCCACCCAAAGGGGACCGACCAACCTTAGCGCGCGTTGTGGATTATGATGACAGGGCCGATCTCGCTTTGATCGAAGCGCAAAGCGGTTTGAGCCTTCCTGCCTTGACCTTTGTCTCCAACTTCACGTCGCAAAGCGCTGATGTGGTTGCAGTGGGTTATCCAGGGGTTGTCGATACCGTCACTGGCGACGACGAACCGAACCAAATGGTCAGGCCGACGCAGCCAACAACGGGTCGTGGCACGGTTTCGCAACAAAGGAAGGTGCGCAACGTCCGCGTTGTGCTGCACAGCGCGACGATTGCGCGTGGCAATTCTGGCGGGCCATTGCTCGATGATTGCGGCCGGATCGTCGGTGTGAACTCCTTTAGCGGCTTGTCCCAAGCAAACGAGGGCGAGTTCTTCTTCGCCATCGCCAATGCCGAGACTCTGCCGTTCTTGCGGCGCAATGATGTCGAGCCCAAAGTCACCGATTTGCCGTGCCGTTCCTTGGCCGAGATCGAGGCTGAGGAAGCCCAGCGCCTTGCTGCAATCGCTAAACAAGAAGCCGAGGAGCAGGCATTGCTTGAGGCAGAAGAAG
>CALLIO010000137.1 GCA_938009055.1 uncultured Altererythrobacter sp. | reverse complement strand
GAACGCGCGCTGCGCGAACGCAACCAAGCATTGGAAGAGGCGGATGCTGTGAAGGCGCGCTTCCTTGCCAATATGTCTTACGAATTGCGCACGCCGCTGACCTCGATTGGCGGTTTTGCCGAGCTGATCCAGAGCGGGGCGGCAGGCGAAGTGAGCGACCAGATGGGCGAATATGTCGCCGCAATTCTTGATTCGGTTGCGCGCCTGACCGAGCAAGTCGAAAATGTACTCGACCTCTCGCAAAGCGAAGCGGGCATGTTGCCGCTCAATAAAGAGCGGATGGAAATTCTCCCCTTTGTCACCCAGATTGTCCGCGAGCGCGAGAAAGCCATCGAGGAGGCTGGACTGGATTTGGACCTTCGCGGCAATGCCGGCGGCAAGATCGAGGCAGACGCCAAGCAATTGGGCCGCGCGATTGGCAATCTGGTCGACAATTCTATTGCCGGGACCCAAAGCGGCGGACGCATTCTGGTCGATGTTGGGCGCACCCGTGACGGCGCACGGATCGTGATTTCCGACAATGGCAGCGGAATGGATGAAGAGGCGCTGGCCCGCGCGCTGGATGGGCTTCGCACCAAGGATGATGGATCAATCGAGCAGCGCAAGGGGCTTGGCATTCCGCTCGCTCGCCAGCTGATCGAAGCGCATGGCGGCACGCTGGAATTGATGAGCGAGCTTGGGGGCGGAACCAGCGCGGTGATACATCTTCCGTGATCGTCGAGTGCCCTGATCTTGATGCAATGGATGCGCTTGGCCAGCGGATCGCCGCGCAGCTTGAGGCAGGAGACGTAGTTGCTCTCTCGGGCGACCTTGGCGCGGGCAAGAGCACTTTGGCGCGCAGCATATTGCAGGCGCTTGGTTATCGGTCAGAGGTTCCTTCGCCGACATTCACGATACTGGAAGTGTATGACAGCGCGGAAATGCGCTTGCCTTGTGTGCATGCGGATTTTTACCGGCTTAATGATCCTGCCGAAGTGCGCGAATTGGGCTTGGAAGACTACCGCGACGGCGCAGCATTGATCGCAGAATGGCCGGAAAAGGCTGGCGGATTTGCCCATTTGCCAGAATGTTTGCGCATTTCGCTTGAAATTGTGGGGCAAGGGCGCCGCGCGATTGTCGAACAGGGCTCTGATTGGCTAGGGCGCGCATTATGAGTGATTTCCCACAAGGGCTAAGCGAGTTTCTGCAATCATGCGGATGGGGCGATGCGCAAATTGATGCGATCCCGGGCGATGCCTCTTTCCGGCGTTATTTTCGTATTGATCGCAGCGGAGAAAAGGCGATGCTGATGCATGCGCCGCCTCCGCATGAAGACCCCGTTCCTTTCCTCGATGTGGCTGATTGGCTGTCGCAAAACGGCCAGCGCGCGCCGCAGATTTTTGCCTCCGATCCCGCGCAAGGCTGGGTGCTGCTCGAAGATTTCGGCGATGACCGGATGCGCGATTGGCTCGACGTCAATCCCGATGGTGAACAGGATGCTTATGCGGGGGCAATTGATGCCCTCGTCAAGCTGCACGCATGCGCGGCCGGCCCCTTTGATCCCTATGATATGGCGACCTATGCGCGAGAGACTGATCTGCTTACCCAGTGGTATTGTCCGGCGATGAATTTGCAGGTCGATGAGGCTGGTTTTCGTGCGGCGTGGGAAGCGGTGATGTCACCTGTTATCGCTCGCCAAGAAGCCGCGGTGACGGTTCTGCGCGATTATCACGCGGAAAATATCATGCTGCTGGGCGACCCGCGCGATGGGGCGCCGCAAGGCTTGATTGATTTCCAAGACGCGCTGGTTGGTCACCGCGCCTATGACCTCGTATCGCTTTTGCAAGATGCAAGGCGCGATGTTTCGGTTGAGCTTGAGGTGCAAATGCTCGAACGTTATTGCCAGATGACCGATACGGGTGATGATTTCATCGCGGATTACGCCTGCCTTGGCGCGCAGCGAAACACCAAAATTGTGGGTATATTCGCACGGCTCTACAAACGTGATGGCAAGACCCGCTATCTCGATTTGATCCCGCGCGTTTGGGAGGCTCTGGAACGCGATCTCGCCCACCCAGCACTCGCGCCTGTTGCGGCATGGTTTGATGCCAATATTCCTGTAGAATTGCGTGAGAGCGGCGGAGGAAAAATCGCATAATGGCGCTTGTGAGTGACACTGCGATGGTCATGGCCGCTGGCATGGGCAAACGGATGCGGCCGCTAACCGCTAGCCAGCCGAAGCCTTTGGTGCGCGTGGCAGGCAAACCACTGATTGATCATTCGCTCGACCGCTTGGATGAAGCAGGCGTCAGCAAGGCTGTGGTCAACGTTCATTATTTGGCCGACGCATTGGAAGCGCATCTGGCAGAGCGCGGCAATCCGGCGATTACAATTTCTGACGAGCGGGCCGAGCTGCTCGAGACGGGCGGGGGAATGATCCACGCGCAAAGTCATTTGCCCGACCCGTTTTACTGCCTCAACTCAGACAATATCTGGCTCGATGGGCCGCAAAGTGCTTTTCACGATCTGTCTAAGCGTTGGGACCCAGAGATCATGGACGCTTTGCTGTTGGTCGTGCCGCATGCGCGCGCGGTGAATTTCCGCGGCTCTGGCGACTTCCATATGGACGGCTTAGGGCGATTGCGCAGGCGGCTGTCTGGCCGGATCGCACCCTTCATCTACACCGGTATTCAGCTCGTCTCGCACCGGCTCTTGCGCGATGCACCCGACGGCAAATTTTCGACCAACATATTGTGGAGCCGCGCGATTGAAGAGGGGCGGCTGTTCGGCGCTTCCTTCACAGGACTGTGGTTCGAAGTCGGCACGCCAGAGGCCATTGCGCCCACCGAAGCAGCGTTAGAGCGTGGCTGAGCGGGCGGGTCCGCAGCTTTATTCCATCGCCGCGCATCGCGGTTTCGCTGATGCGCTGGTTGCTGGGATTGTCCCGCGCTATGCAGAGACCGATTTCGGTCTTGCGCGGCTAACACTACTTGTTCCCAGCAGCCGCGCCGCGCGCACGATTAGCGAAGCTTTTACCCGTTATGCGGGCGAACATAACCTCAATGGCCTGTTGATGCCGCGCATGGCGATGATCGGTGACATTGATCTGGCGGAGAATTTGGGCGCTTTGCTCGATCCGCTGTCGGCCAGAGCTATCCCGCCAGCGGTGGAGCCAACGCGCCGCCAGCTGGAATTGGCACAGCTGATCGAAGCCGCGTTTGATGCCAGTGAGCGCGAGAAGCCGGGAACAGCGGGCCTGCTCAGATTGGCGAAGGAGATGGGCGGCACAATCGACCGTCTGATCGCTGAAGAAGTCACGCCTGACCAATTGCTCTCTGATCCGGTTAAAGATCGCTTTCCCGAAATCGCCCAGCATTGGCAGGACAATTTGTGGCTGTTCGCAACTGTGCAGCGCACGTGGTTCACCCTACTTGAGGAACGCGGCGAGATCGAGCTTGCCGAAAGGCGCAACCGGCTGTTCGATGCGGCGAGCAAAGCATGGGCGTATACCCCGCCATCTTCGCCCATCCTAGCCGTTGGCGTGACCAGCGCAGCGCCCGCTTTGGCGCGTTTGCTGCGCACAATTGCGGACTTGCCCAAGGGCGCGGTGATCCTGCCAGATCTTGATCTGACGATGAGCGATGCAGCCTGGGACGAGCTAGGCAGGGCGGGCCATTCGGATGAGGAAAGCGCGGAAGTTTTTGGCCGCAAGGATGCCGTCACCCACCCGCAATATCATCTCAAACTGCTGCTAAACCGGATGGGCGTGAACCGGGCCGAGGTTGATCCGTGGCACCGCAAGGGAATGACCGCTGCGCCGCCAGAACGCAGCCGCGCAATCTCCTCGCTCTTCATGCCGCCGATTGCGAGCAAGGCGTGGGCGAAATTGGAGGATAAGGATCGCAGGCTTTCCGGCGTCAAAATCCTTGAACTAGCGACGTTAGAAGAAGAAGCACAGGCAGCAGCGCTCGCCATCCGCCAAGCGCTCGGAGTGCCGGAAAAAAGGGTTGCGCTGGTCACTCCTGACAGAGCCTTGGCGCGGCGTGTGGTCAGCCATTTGAAGCGCTGGGGGATCAATGCCGATGATACCGCTGGTGAGCCGCTGCATCTCACCGCGCCCGCGCGGCTGCTCTTGCAATTGGCTGAGATTGTGGCTGACGCGGCAGCGCCCGTTGCTTTGATTGCTGCGCTTTCGCATCCCCTCGTAAAACAGGGTGAAGGGCGGCAGGATTGGCTCGCCGCTTTGCGCAAGTTTGAACATGAATTGCGCGGACCGCGCCCTGCGCCAGGGCTTGCAAGTCTCGCCGCAGCGGCGAAGAAGGCGGGGGTCGAGGATTGGTGGGCCGATGTTCAGCCCATTATCGGTCAGATGGCGGCTCTTGGTGAAAACGAGCAGCTCGATCTGTTTGAAGTCCTTGAGCGCATCTTGGAGATTGCACAGGCTCTGGCCGGTGACGCGCTATGGGCCAATCATGATGGCCGGGCGCTATCGCATTTTGTCGAGGATATGCGCATCCATGCGCGCGCTGTGCCTACCGCGCTCAAACCGGGCGAGCTGCCGATCATATTGCGCGAGGCAATGGCAGATGTTTCGGTCCGCCCACCTTATGGCGGGCACCCGCGCGTTGCGATTTATGGCCTGCTCGAATCGCGCATGTCGCGCGCTGATCTGGTGATTTGTGGCGGGCTGAATGAAGGGGTATGGCCGCGTATCCCATCGCCTGATCCGTTACTGGCTCCAGCGATTACGCGCGCATTGGGCGTGCCGGGGTCAGACTTTAGGATTGGTTTGGCGGCGCACGATCTTGCCGGCGCAATGGGCGCGCCAGAAGTTTTTTTGATGCGGGCGGAGCGCGATGCGGAAGGGCCGACGATCCCCTCGCGCTTTCTCCTCAGAATTCAGGCATTGCTCGGCGATATGGGGGCAGGCCACCGCGAACGCGAACTGCCGCAATGGGCGCAGCAACTAGATCGACTTGCGCCGCGCACCGAACCTTATGAGCAGCCAAAGCCCGACCCATCGGCCGCATTACGCGATGTTCCAATCAAAGTGACAGGGCTCGATCGGCTTTTAGGTGACCCTTATCAATTCTACGCGCAGGAAATTCTCAAACTGCGCGAGCTTGAAGCGTTAGATGCAGAGCCAGGTCCGGCTTGGCAAGGCACTGTGGCTCACGAAATTCTCGAGCGCTGGCACGAGGCAAGCAAGGCTGATCCTAAGGCTGACATATTGGCCATTGCTGACGAGGTTCTGGAAGAGAAGAATACACATCCCTTGCTTAGGGGGCTTTGGCAACCGCGCTTGGTCAAAGCTTTGGAATGGGTGGTTGGCAAAATCCGCGAGGACGCTGCTAAGCGCGTGCCGATTGGCAGCGAAATCAAAGGCAGCATGATCGTGGGCGGTGTGCGCATTTATGGCCGTGCGGACCGGATCGACCGCAATGCTGACGGCAGCGTTGCGATTGTCGAT
>CALLIO010000136.1 GCA_938009055.1 uncultured Altererythrobacter sp. | reverse complement strand
AGATTGTCTGTCCCCTCGGGCAATTTCCACCCGACGGTGAAGCCGAAATTGGCAAAGCAGAACACGATCAAATCAGCGAAGGTGAAGCGGCCAAGTGCGAAGTGGTTCTTGTCCCCCAATGCGCCATCAAACCAGCGCCATTTCTCGTCCGACAGCGCCGCCAGTTCGCCGCCAGCGCCCTCGCTCACCACGCTCATGCGCGGTTCGAACATTGGTCGCCCGCCGGTCGCACGGAAACCCATTGTCATTGGTACAACGCATTCCTGATCGAACAGCCGCGCCCATTTGCGCACTTCGGCCCGTTCGCGTGAAGTCTCGCCGAACAAATTGGGGCTGGCGTGCTCTTCTTCGATAAATTCGCAGATCGGCCAGCTTTCGGTGAGAAACGTGCCATCATCCAGTTCCAGCGCGGGCAAGGTGCCTTGCGGGTTTTTCGCGTTGTAGTCAGCGCTCTGCCGGTTTTCGCCTGTGATGATGTCGAAATGGACCCGCTCGAAATCTGTACCTTCGGCCAGACCTTTCTCGGTCAGGAACATGCGGACAAGGCGTGGATTGGGGCCAAGGCTGGAATATAATGTGGTCATGCGGGTCTCTCCTCAAATTTTGTATTTGGACGGCAGAATAGGCCAAGCTGCGCTCAGGTCACCCCTCATATTTGCGCTAGGTATGATGGCCTGATCATGCTTTAGAGCCGTGCAAGAACAGGCAGGAAAGAGGATAGGATGGACTTCAATCTCACCGATGAGCAACGCGAGCTGCAGGAAACCGCGCGCAAATTTGCCCGTGCCGAATTGCCAGAATTGGCGCGCGAGATGGAACAGAAGGACTTTCCTGTCCCGCACGACATGCTCAAAACCTATGGCGAGATGGGTTTCCTCGGCGTCAATCTGCCCGAAGAATATGGCGGGTTGGGCATGGGTCATGTCGAGGCATTGCTGGTGCTCGAAGAATTTGCGCAAGTCTCCAACGCGGTTGCCTTTCCTGTCTTCGAAGCGCTGACGGGGCCAGTGCGCACGATTGACCGGTTTGGCTCTGACGAAATGAAAGCGCGCATTCTGCCCGAGGTGATCAAGGGCGAGAAGATCGTTGCCGTCTCCATGTCCGAACCCGATGCTGGCACAGCGCTGACCGACCTTAAGACCAAGGCAGTGGCTGACGGCAATGGCTATGTCGTCAATGGCTATAAACGCTGGACGAGCGGCGGCGGGCATTCGGATTATTACGTCACCTATTGCCGCTATAATGACGAGCCGGGCGCGAAGGGGATTGGCGCAATCCTGCTGGAAAAAGACATGCCCGGAATGAGCTTTGGCAAGCGCGAGGAGCTGATGGGATTTCGCGGTATTCCCACTGCCGATTTCGCGATTGAAGATGTGAAAGTGCCGGGCGAAAACGTGATCGTGGGCGCAGGCGGCTTTGGCAAACTCATGAGCGCGTTCGGGCTTGAACGCTGCGGCAATGCGACGCAAGCTTTGGGCGTTGCAGCAGCGGCATTGGAACAAGCGCTTGAATACACTCAGGAACGCGAAGCTTTCGGCAAGCCCATCGTCGATTTTCAGGCTGTGCAATTGAAGCTGGCGGAAATGGCGATGAAAGTGGATTCCGCGCGGCTGCTGATCCACCGCGCTGCCGTGAATGCATCGTCCCAGCCGGGTGAATTGCCAACGGTTTACGAGAGCTCCCTGGCCAAATGCTATGCCAATGAGATCGTCCGCGAAGTGACGGCGCTCGGGATGCAAGTGATGGGCGGATATGGCTATCACAAGGATTACGGGATGGAGCAGCGCTTGCGCGATTCCTATGCTTGGGGGATCGCCGGCGGCGCAATCGACGTGCAGAAAACCAACATCGCAGCGGCCATGATCGGGCGGCGGTTTAACCAGAGGAATTGACCTCATGACCCGGGCCGCGCATACCGTTGCCCATGGAAAATAGCCCCTCAGATCCGGCTGGAGATACCCCCGAGATAAGTCGAGATCTCCCCCAGACCTCGCCAAACGCAGTGCCAAGCGACGATGATTTGACGCCATTGCACCCCAATTATGTGAAGGTCTTGCGGGTCACTGCGATCCTCACATCTGTGCCCTTTTTGATTGCTGGATTGGTTCTCGAAGTCATGGAAGTCCTGCCTTGGCCCGGGCTTATTCTCGGGCCCATAGCCGTCATCGCGATGCTCATCATCATCCGCTTGCCCATGCGCCGCTATGCCGCGCGCGGATACAATATGAGCGAGGACCGATTGCGGGTGGTGCGCGGGATTTGGTGGCGCTCTGACAGCGTCGTGCCCTTTGGCCGTGTCCAGCATATTGATGTCGAGCAAGGCCCGCTTGAACGCGGTTTCGGGATCGCGACGATGACCTTGCATACCGCCGGAACGCATAATGCCTCGGTGCATTTACCGGGGCTGGAAGAGCAGCTTGCCCGCGATATGCGCGAGGATATTCGTGCGCACATCAAACGCGACACAATGTGAACGTGGTGGGGATGAAGGTTTGATGCCTGCCGCAGAGCAAGCCCTGACATCAGCCGAGCCGCAGCGCACGCAGCCCATCGGTCTGGTGGTCACAGCCATCGCTGGATTGCGGCAAATGGTGTTCCCATTGGTCGCGGGTATTTTCGGATTTCGCGACACTTTTAGCGGGATTTGGATCATCGCCATTCCCTTGCTTGGGGTTCTTCTGCTGACGTTTGGCTTGGCCTATCTCAGCTGGCGGCAGCGCACGTTCACGATTGGCGAGGAAGACATTCGGGTTGAAAGCGGGATCATCAGCCGGACTGCTGCCTCGGTCCCTTACGAACGCATCCAAGATGTAAGCTTGGAGCAGGAATTGCTTCCGCGCTTGTTCGGTCTGGTTTCGGTCAAGTTCGAAACGGGCGCTGGCGGGGCCGAGGAATTGAAGCTTGCCTACCTCACCGAAGAACAAGGCGAGGAATTGCGCGATCTCATCCGCGAGCGGCGCGAGGAGGAAGTGGCCGCGATCGCAGCCGAAGATGGCGAGGATGCGCAGACAAGCGAAGAAGTGTCCGACACGCTCTTTGCCATGGGTTCAGGGCGGCTATTCACCTTTGGCCTGTTCGAATTCTCACTCGCCGTATTCGCCGTGCTGTTTGGCCTTGCCTCGCAATTTGAGGACTTCTTGCCGTTTGATATTTGGGATGTGGATTTCTGGACGGCCAATGTCTTGGGTGGGCGCGACCAAGTGGAAAGCTTGAGCTCTTCTGCGCAGATCGCAGGCGGAATATTCGCCATCGGCTCGCTCATCGCGCTGGGTTTTGCCACCGGCATTGCCAAAGTCTTCTCGCGCGAATGGGGTTTCCTGCTTGAAAAGACCGCCCGCGGCTTTCGGCGGCGGCGCGGCCTGTT
>CALLIO010000135.1 GCA_938009055.1 uncultured Altererythrobacter sp. | reverse complement strand
CAGGCGAGGGCCACAATCTGCAGGAGCACTCGGTTGTGCTCATCCGCGGCGGCCGTGTTCGCGACCTTCCCGGCGTTCGTTACCACGTCCTGCGCGGCGTTCTCGATACGCAAGGGGTCAAGGACCGCAAGCAGTCCCGCTCGAAATACGGCGCCAAGCGGCCTAAATGATTTGTGCGCTTCCGGTGTCCACCGGAAGCTTGCGGGGCCGGCCCGCGCCCCCACCCAACCCCCGATACGATGATTGGTATCATCGGGGTTTGGGTAGGAGACGGACCGGAACCGGTTAGAAGTTTAACGTGGCGCCAGCACTCTCCCGCGCCTTTACACCCATAAGGATAATTTCCGGGTGGAAGGGCGGGGGAGAGGGCTGGTGCCGCAAGGTGGACCCGGACGGGGCCGCCGCACTCCAGAGGAGTATTGAAGAATGTCACGTCGTCGTAGACCCGAAAAGCGGGTTATCCTGCCCGATCCCAAATTTGGTGATCAGGTGCTGTCGAAATTCATGAACAACCTCATGCTGGACGGTAAGAAGTCCACTGCTGAGCGGATTGTTTATGGTGCTCTTGATGTGGTTGAGGCGAAGGCCAAGACCGATCCTGTGCAAGTCTTTCATGATGCGCTCAACAATGTGAAGCCGCAGGTTGAAGTGCGCTCTCGCCGTGTTGGTGGTGCGACCTATCAGGTGCCGGTTGAAGTGCGTGACGAGCGTGCTCAGGCGCTGGCGATCCGCTGGATGATCGGCGCTGCGCGCGGCCGTCCGGAAACGACTATGTCGGCGCGCCTGTCGGGCGAGTTGATGGATGCAGCTAACAATCGCGGCAATGCGGTGAAGAAGCGCGAAGATACGCACCGGATGGCTGATGCCAACCGCGCCTTCTCGCATTACCGCTGGTAACCCCCTCTCTTACGGAGATTTGAATTATGGCACGCGAATATCCGCTAGAGCGGTACCGCAATATCGGCATCATGGCGCACATCGATGCTGGTAAGACTACGACGACCGAGCGTATTCTTTATTATACGGGCAAGTCCTACAAAATCGGCGAAGTGCATGATGGCGCGGCGACGATGGATTGGATGGAGCAGGAGCAGGAGCGTGGGATCACGATTACCTCTGCTGCGACGACCTGCTTCTGGAATCCGGAAGATGGCTCGATGGACCCGATGGGTGACCCTAAGGCTTTGCGCGAAAATTCGCCCAAGCACCGGATCAACATCATCGATACGCCGGGCCACGTTGACTTCACGATTGAAGTTGAGCGTTCGCTGCGCGTGCTTGATGGCGCGGTTGCGTGTTTTGATGGTGTGGCCGGAGTTGAGCCGCAGTCTGAAACCGTGTGGCGCCAAGCCGATAAGTACTCTGTTCCGCGGATGTGCTTCATCAATAAGCTCGACCGCACCGGCGCTGACTTTAAGTATTGCGTCCAGTCGATCATCGACCGTTTGGGCGCGACACCGGCTGTCCTCTACCTTCCGATTGGCATAGAAGCGGATCTTGTTGGTCTGGTTGATCTGGTCAACGAACGCGCGATCACATGGCAGAATGAAGACCTTGGCGCAGAATATGCCTTCGGTCCAATCCCTGACGATATGGCCGCTGAAGCCGCTGAATATCGCGAAAAGCTGATCGAACTTGCCGTTGAGCAAGACGATGACGTGATGGAATCGTATCTCGAAGGTGAGATGCCGGACACGCAAACGCTCAAAGGTCTGATCCGCAAGGGCACGCTCAACCAGAGCTTCGTGCCGGTTCTTTGTGGTTCGGCGTTTAAGAACAAGGGCGTTCAGCCTTTGCTCGACGCGGTTGTTGACTACATGCCTTCACCGCTCGACGTGGCGGCCATTCAGGGCGTTGTGCCCGGCACTGAAGAAGAGGCCGAGCGTCCTTCTTCGGATGACGAGCCGTTCTCCGCATTGGCGTTTAAGATCATGAACGACCCATTCGTGGGCTCGCTCACCTTCACCCGCATCTATTCGGGCAAGCTTGAGAAGGGTTCGGTTCTGAACTCGGTCAAGGAGAAGAAGGAAAAGATTGGCCGCATGCTGCTTATGCACTCCAACGACCGTGAAGATATCGAAGAGGCATTTGCCGGCGATATCGTTGCGATTGCTGGCCTCAAGGCGACCACCACCGGTGACACGCTTTGTGATGCAGCCCACCCGATCATTCTTGAGCGGATGGAATTCCCCGAGCCGGTGATCGAATTATCGGTTGAGCCAAAAACCAAAGCTGACCAAGAGAAGATGGGCGTTGCTCTCAATCGTTTGGCAGCCGAAGACCCAAGCTTCCGCGTGACGACTGACCATGAAAGCGGTCAGACGATCATCAAGGGCATGGGCGAGCTTCACCTCGACATTTTGGTCGACCGGATGAAGCGCGAGTTCAAGGTTGAGGCCAATGTCGGCGCGCCGCAAGTGGCCTATCGTGAATCGCTCGGCCGCGAGATGGAAATCGACTACACCCATAAGAAACAGTCGGGCGGTACCGGACAATTTGCCCGTGCCAAAGCGACGTTTACACCGGGTGAGCGCGGCCAAGGCATCGTATTCGAAGACAGCATTAAAGGCGGTAACATTCCGAAGGAATATATCCCGTCGCTGGAAAAAGGCATCCGCGAGCAGGCCGAAAGCGGCTATCTCGTTGGCTTCCCGATCATCGACTTTACGATCCACGTAACAGACGGCGCTTATCACGATGTTGACTCCAGCACCGTGGCGTTTGAAATCTGCGGCCGCGGCTCAATGCGTGAAGCGGCGGAACGCGGCGGTATCAAACTGCTTGAGCCGGTCATGAAGGTTGAAGTCATCACACCCGAGGACTACCTCGGCGATGTGATCGGCGATCTCAACTCTCGGCGTGGTCAGATCCAAGGCACAGACAGCCGCGGTAATGCCCAAGCTGTCGAGGCATTCGTTCCATTGGCCAATATGTTTGGTTATGTGAACGAATTGCGTTCGTTCAGCCAAGGCCGTGCAAACTACTCGATGCAATTCAGCCACTACGAAGAAGTTCCGGCGGCGGTTGCGCTAGAGGTGAAGGAGAAGCTTGCGTAATAGCAGGCGACAGTCTAGGGGCGGCGCCTGTTAAACGGGTGCCGCACACTCCCGTATTTGTTTTAGACCAAGACTTAGAAGGTTATAGAAAATGGCGAAGGAAAAGTTTGAGCGGAATAAACCGCACTGCAACATCGGCACCATCGGTCACGTTGACCACGGTAAAACAACGCTGACTGCGGCTATCACCAAGGTTCAAGGTGCAGCTGTTGATTTCGGCAACATCGATAAAGCTCCTGAAGAGCGCGAGCGTGGTATCACTATCTCGACCGCTCACGTTGAGTATGAAACCGATGCGCGTCACTACGCACACGTCGATTGCCCAGGCCACGCTGACTATGTGAAAAACATGATCACTGGTGCTGCCCAAATGGACGGCGCGATCCTGGTTGTGAACGCAGCTGACGGTCCAATGCCACAAACGCGCGAGCACATCCTGCTTGCCCGTCAGGTTGGTGTGCCTGCTCTTGTTGTTTACATGAACAAGGTCGATCAGGTTGACGATGAAGAGATCCTCGAGCTGGTTGAACTGGAAGTTCGCGAACTGCTGAGCGAGTATGGCTTCGACGGCGACAACATTGCGATCGTTAAGGGTTCAGCTCTGGCTGCTCTCGAAGGCCGCGATGCTGAAATCGGTGAAAACTCGATCAAGGAACTGATGGCTGCTGTTGATGAGCACATCCCACAGCCCGAGCGTCCTGTTGATCAAGACTTCTTGATGCCGATTGAGGACGTGTTCTCGATCTCTGGCCGCGGTACTGTTGTAACCGGCCGTGTTGAAACCGGCGTTGTGAACGTTGGTGACGAAGTTGAGATCGTTGGTATCAAAGACACTTCGAAGACGACTGTTACCGGCGTTGAAATGTTCCGCAAGCTGCTCGACAGCGGCGAAGCAGGCGACAACATCGGTGCTCTGATCCGCGGCGTTGAGCGTGACGCGGTTGAGCGTGGTCAGGTTCTCTGTAAGCCAGGCTCGGTTAGCCCGCACACCGAGTTCAGCGCAGAAGTCTACGTTCTGTCGAAAGATGAAGGTGGCCGTCACACGCCATTTTTCGCCAACTACCGTCCACAGTTCTACTTCCGTACAACTGACGTGACCGGCGAAGTGATCCTTCCTGAAGGCACCGAGATGGTTATGCCTGGCGACAATGTAACGATCAACGTCAAGCTGATCGCTCCGATCGCTATGGACGAAGGTCTGCGTTTCGCGATCCGCGAAGGTGGCCGTACGGTTGGTTCGGGCGTTGTAGCCAAAATCACCAAGTAATTTGTCTGGCGCCAATCGGCGCTCAAGACCGAAAGTGGCCCGGTTCTCTTCGTGAGTGCCGGGCTTCTTTTTTTTAGGCGGTTCCGGCCCGAAACCCCCTCCAAAACAACCCAATAGGATGGATACTTTATCGGGTGTTTGGGAAGGGGCGTCGGTCCGGTCCCGCAAAAACACAAAAACCCCGCAAACAGGGCTTGCCAGAATCCAACACTGAACGTATACGCGCGCCTCTAGCCGGAAGATTCGTCATCCGGCACGTAATTTTGTGAGGCCGCCCGCTAAGGGATTTCTAAAGCGGGGCCGGCCTTTTGTTTTGTGAGAGGTGTAAAAACCTCTTTGGCTCTTTCGCATTGGTATTAGGTAATGGAAGCACAGAATATCCGTATTCGCCTTAAGGCGTTCGACCACCGGGTTCTCGATCAGGCTACTGGCGAGATTGCAGAAACGGCGCGTCGTACGGGTGCTCTAATTCGTGGCCCCATTCCTATGCCAACGCGCATTGAGAAGTTCACCGTGAACCGCGGTCCGCACATCGACAAAAAGTCGCGCGAGCAGTTCGAGGTGCGCACATACAAAAGGTTGCTCGACATCGTGCAGCCTAACGCCCAGACGGTTGATGCTTTGATGAAGCTTGATCTGGCTGCTGGCGTGAATGTTGAGATTAAGCTGGCGTAAGCTGGCCAGGGCATCGGATCTGATCCGGCGCCCGCAGACATAGAGATACCGCCGATCTTTTGATCGGGCTGCGTCTCCCGTCTCGCACTTCTTAAGTAAGGGGTGCATTCAGCCCGGACGGGGCGACGTTTAAAACAATTGGGCCGAAAACGGATTGCCTAGGAAACAAGGCTTTCCGCACGCACTTGGGGATGGTCCTCATGTGCCTCTGTGTAGGAGTTTATGACGATGCGCACTGGCGTGATCGCAAAGAAAGTCGGGATGACCCGCCTGTTTCAGGAGGATGGACGGCACGTTCCCGTGACCGTTCTGGCGCTTGAAGATTGTCAGGTGGTTTCTCATCGCACTGCAGAACGTGATGGATATTTCGCGCTGCAAGTGGGTTCCGGCGAAGCGAAACAGAAAAACGTAGCTAAGCCTCAACGCGAACATTTCGCGAAGGCTGAAGTTCCCTTGAAGCGCCGCGTGGCGGAATTCCGCCTCGAGAATGAAGAGGGCTTGATGCCGGTCGGTTCGACCATTTCGGCAGAGCACTTCATCGCTGGTCAAAAGGTCGACATAACTGGTCACACGCAAGGTAAAGGCTTTGCCGGTGCCATGAAGCGTTGGGGCTTTGGTGGTCTTCGCGCGACACACGGTGTTTCGATCTCTCACCGTTCGCATGGTTCGACGGGTAACCGTCAGGATCCAGGCCGCGTGTTTAAAGGCAAGAAGATGGCTGGTCACATGGGTGATCGTCAGCGCACGCAGCAGAATCTCGAAATCGTACGCACCGATGCAGAGCGCGGCCTTCTTTTCGTTAAGGGCTCTGTGCCTGGTTCGAAGAATGGCTGGCTGATGGTTCAGGATGCTGTGAAGCTTCCCATGCCTGAAGAAGCGCCGTTTCCCGGTGCTGTGCTCGACCTCAACGTTGCTCCAGAAGCAGAAGAAGTGGTCGAGACCGAAGCGGTTGCAACCGAAGAAGCAGTGACTGAGGCTCCGGCCGAGGCAGCGCCTGCTCCTGCGGCTGAAGAAACCCCTGCTCCAGAGGCGGCTCCAGAAGCTGATGCCCCTGCAGCAGATGACGAAAATAAGGAGGGCTGAGACCATGAAAGTCAAAGTCCAGAAGATCGACGGTAAGGCGTCAGGCGACATTACGCTGAATGATGACGTGTTCGGCGTAGAGCCGCGCGCAGACATCCTTCACCGCGTTGTCACTTGGCAGCTGGAAAACCGCCGCGCCACAGCCCGTCCAACGCGCGAGCGTTCTGATGTGGCTCGCACCGGTGCGAAGTTCGGTAAGCAGAAGGGTTCGGGCGGCGCACGTCACGGTGCTCGCTCTGCGCCAATCTTCATCGGTGGTGGTAAGGCGCACGGTGCGCGCAAGCGTGACTTCAACCAGTCGCTCAACAAGAAAATCCGCGCTCTTGGCCTCAAGATGGCGCTTTCTTCCAAGGCGAAAGACGGTCTCGTAATCGTTGACAGCCTCAAGGTGAAAGACGCAAAGACACAGATTCTCAAGGGTCACATGGATAAGGCCGGTTACGCTGGCAAAGTCCTCGTGATTGATGGCGAGAGTGTGGACGAAAGCTTCACCAAGGCGGCCGGCAACCTTAAGGGTATCAATGTGCTCCCTGCTGCTGGCGCCAATGTCTATGACATTTTGAACCATGACACGCTGGTCCTCACCAAGGATGCAGTCGAAAAGCTGGAGGCGCGCTTCAATGGCTAAAAAGCAAGAAGTAGACGCGCGTCACTATGACGTGATTTTGGCTCCGCACATTACTGAGAAGTCGACTATGGCTTCTGAGAACAATGCGGTTGTCTTCAAAGTTGCTAACGATGCGACCAAGCCGCAGATCAAAGAGGCGGTTGAGGCGATCTATGCTTCGCAAAAGGCGGAAGTTGTGTCTGTGAACACGATCAACGTCAAAGGTAAGGTCAAGCGCTGGAAGGGTAAGCCTTACAAGCGCAACGATGTGAAGAAGGCGGTTGTCACCTTGAAAGAGGGTACGATGATCGACTTCACTGAGAGTGTGAACTGATGGCACTTAAGAGCTATAAACCCACAAGCCCCGCGCGCCGCGGCCTTGTCCTTGTTGACAAGACTGCGCTGTGGAAGGGCAAGCCTGTCAAATCGCTCACCGAAGGTAAGCGCAAGACCGGTGGCCGCAATAATAAGGGCCATGTCACTTCACGCGGCATTGGCGGCGGTCACAAGCAGAAATATCGCCACATCGACTTCAAACGTCGCAAGTGGGATGTGCCGGCAACGGTTGAGCGGATCGAATATGATCCCAACCGCACTGCCTTTATCGCGCTTCTGAAATATGAAGATGGCGAGCAAGCTTACATTCTGTGCCCACAGCGCCTTGCTGTTGGTGACACGGTGATCGCAGCTGAGAAAGCCGATACCAAGCCTGGCAACGCCATGTTGCTGAGCCAAATGCCGGTTGGCACGATCTGCCACAATGTTGAGATGAAGCCAGGCAAGGGCGGCCAGATCGCCCGCGCTGCTGGTTCCTACGTTCAACTGGTTGGCCGCGACCGCGGCATGGTTATCGCGCGCCTCAACTCGGGCGAGCAGCGTTACCTGCGGGCCGATTGCATGGGCACGGTTGGTGCGGTTTCAAACCCCGACAACCAGAACCAGAACTTGGGTAAAGCGGGCCGCAAGCGTTGGATGGGCGTTAAGCCTCTCACACGCGGTGTTGCCAAGAACCCGGTCGATCACCCGCACGGTGGTGGTGAAGGCCGCACCTCAGGTGGTCGCCATCCGGTTACCCCATGGGGCAAGCCGACCAAGGGTGCTCGCACGCGCAAGAACAAGCAGACGGATAAGATGATCATCCGTTCGCGTCACGCCAAGAAGAAGAGGTAATCGATCATGGCACGTTCCGTATGGAAAGGTCCTTTCGTCGAGCTTAGCCTTCTCAAGAAGGCCGAAGACGCACAGGAAGCAGGGGGCAGCAAGCCGATCAAGACTTGGTCGCGCCGCTCGACAATCCTGCCACAATTCGTTGGCCTGACATTCAATGTCTACAATGGTCAAAAGTTCATTCCGGTGTCCGTTAACGAGGACATGGTCGGCCACAAGCTTGGCGAGTTCGCGCCCACGCGCACTTATCTCGGCCATGCTGCTGACAAGAAGGGTAAGCGCTAATGGGCAAGGCAAAATCCCCACGTCGCGTTGCGGATAATGAGGCGCTGGCCGTTGGCACGTCGATCCGCGGCAGCGCGCAAAAGCTCAACCTTGTGGCGGAATTGATCCGCGGCAAGAAAGCCGAAGACGCGCTCAACATTCTGTCCTTCTCGAAGAAGGCGATGGCAAAAGACGCTAGCAAGGTTCTCGCCTCCGCAATCGCGAATGCAGAGAACAACCACGATCTCGACGTTGACGCATTGGTCGTCGCCGAAGCGAGCGTGGGCAAGGCGATTACGATGAAGCGTTTCCACACACGTGGTCGCGGCAAATCCACGCGCATCCTGAAACCGTTCAGCAAGCTGCGCATTGTGGTTCGCGAAGAGGAAGAGGCTTAAACCATGGGTCAGAAGAGTAATCCAATTGGTCTGCGTCTTCAGATCAACCGCACTTGGGACAGCCGCTGGTACGCGGAAGGCCGCGATTATGCTGGGCTCCTCAAGGAAGACATCCAAATCCGCAAATACATCATGAAGAACCTGCCGCAGGCAGCGATCTCCAAGGTGGTTATCGAACGTCCAGCAAAACTTTGCCGGATCTCGATTTATGCGGCTCGCCCCGGCGTCATCATCGGCAAGAAGGGTGCAGACATTGAAAAACTGCGCTCCAAGCTTGCGTCGATGACCGACAGCGAAGTGAAGCTCAACATTGTTGAAATTCGCAAGCCTGAAATCGACGCGAAGCTCGTTGCGCAGGGCGTGGCTGACCAGCTGATCCGCCGTGTGGCTTTCCGCCGTGCGATGAAGCGCGCTGTTCAATCAGCGCTTCGTTTGGGCGCTGAAGGCATCAAGATCACCTGCGGCGGCCGTTTGGGCGGTGCAGAGATCGCCCGTGTTGAATGGTATCGCGAAGGTCGCGTGCCGCTTCACACACTTCGCGCCAATATCGATTATGCCGAAACCGAAGCGCTCACTGCTTACGGTATCATCGGCATCAAGTGCTGGATCTTCAAGGGTGAAATTCTCGCTCATGATCCAACCGCACAAGACCGTTTGATGATGGAAGCGCAAACCTCCGGCGTGCGACCTGCGCGCTAAGGTAAGGTAAGAGACAATGCTGCAACCGAAGAAAACCAAATACCGCAAGGCGTTTAAGGGCAAGATCCATGGCAAAGCCAAGGGCGGAACCACGCTGAACTTTGGCGCCTATGGCCTCAAAGCGATGGAGCCTGAGCGGATCACTGCACGCCAGATCGAAGCGGCTCGCCGTGCGATCACGCGTCACATGCGCCGCCAAGGCCGTTTGTGGATCCGTGTGTTCCCTGATGTGCCTGTGTCCAAGAAGCCTGCCGAGGTTCGTCAGGGTAAGGGCAAGGGCTCGGTCGAATTTTGGGCTGCGCGGGTTAAGCCTGGCCGGATCCTGTTCGAGCTTGACGGTGTTCCCGGTCCTCTCGCCGCAGAAGCTTTCGAGCGCGCTGCGATGAAGCTGCCGATCAAGACCAAAGTTGTCGCTCGCTTGGGTGACACCTCTCACCTTGGAGGAGGCAAGTAATGGCTTCTGTAGAAGATCTTCGTACCAAGACGGATGATCAGCTCTCTGTTGAGCTGACCGAATTGAAGCGCGAGCAGTATAATCTGCGTTTTCAGGCCGCGACCAACCAGCTGGAAAGACCAGCTCGGGTGAAGGAAGTGCGCCGCACGATCGCTCAGATCAAGACGCTGCAAAACGAACGCGCGGCTGCTGCTGCGACAGCAAAAGCGTAAGGAGCAGACAATGCCGAAACGTATTCTGATCGGAACCGTCACCTCCGACAAAACCGACAAGACTGTGACCGTGAAGGTCGAACGCAAGGTTAAGCACCCGCTTTACGGGAAGATTATCCGTCGTTCGAAGAAGTATCACGCGCATGATGACAAGAACGAATATGCCGTGGGCGACACTGTCCGGATCGAGGAGACCAAACCGATCTCCAAGACCAAGACATGGGCTGTGCTCGATCGCGTCACTTCTGGTGGAACGCAAGCGGTTGAAGCCGACCTCGACGTTGAAGCCGCAAGCAACTGATTAGTTAGGACTTAGGAACTGCCGGACGAGTACCGGCAAGCCAATGAGAAGGAACCGGATCAATGATCCAGATGCAATCCAATCTCGAAGTCGCGGATAATAGCGGCGCAAAGCGCGTCCAGTGCATTAAAGTGCTGGGCGGGTCGAAGCGCCGGTTTGCCTCCGTTGGCGACGTGATCGTGGTTTCCGTCAAGGAAGCTCAGCCGCGCGCAAAGGTGAAAAAGGGCGATGTTCATCGCGCTGTCATCGTGCGCACCCGCAAGGAAGTTCGTCGCCAGGATGGCAGCGTCATTCGCTTCGATAGCAATGCGGCTGTTCTCGTGAATAAGAGCGAAGAGCCGATCGGCACTCGTATCTTTGGCCCAGTGGTCCGCGAATTGCGTGGCCGCGGCTTTATGAAGATCATCTCGCTCGCGCCGGAGGTGCTGTAATCATGGCTGCTAAGATCAAAAAGGGTGACAGCGTTGTTGTTCTGTCCGGCAAGGACAAGGGCCGCACCGGTACCGTTGAAAAAGTGATGCCCAAAGACGGCAAAGTGATCGTCGAAGGCATCAATGTTGCAGCCCGTCACCGCAAGCCCAGCCAGCAAAACCCGCAAGGTGGTATCGACCGGTTCCCGGCTCCGATGGACATTTCAAAGGTTGCTGTTGCTGATCCTAAGGATGGCAAGCCCACCCGCGTCCGGATCGAAAAGAACAAGGACGGCAAATCGGTGCGCATTGCTGTGAAATCGGGGGAGACTATCGATGGCTGATTATGCCCCACGCCTCAAAGCCAAATATGCTGCGGAAATCGCCAAAGCGATGACCGAGAAGTTCGGCTATAAGAACGCGATGGAAGTTCCGAAGCTTGAAAAGGTCACACTCAATATGGGTGTGGGCGAAGCGAGCCAGGACAAGAAGAAGGTCGCAACAGCGGCTGAAGAAATGGCACTGATCGCGGGTCAAAAACCCGTCATCACCAAAGCCAAGAAGTCGATCGCCCAGTTTAAACTGCGCGAAGGCATGCCAATTGGTTGCAAGGTCACCTTGCGCCGTGATCGCATGTTCGAATTCATGGATCGTTTGGTGACAATTGCCATGCCTCGTATTCGTGACTTTCGTGGTCTCAACCCGAAGTCGTTCGATGGCCGTGGCAATTACGCAATGGGTCTTAAAGAGCAGATCGTCTTTCCAGAGATCAGCTATGACAAGATCGACAAGGTTCGCGGGATGGATATCATCGTGACCACCACTGCGAAAACCGACGAAGAAGCGCGCGAATTGCTGCGTCTCTTCGGCTTCCCATTCCCGGCTGATGAAGCCGCTGAGAAAGAGGCGGCGTAAGCCGTCTCATGACAGAAACGAAAAGGTAAGAGAGCTTAAGTCCAATGGCGAAACTGAGTTCCATTAACAAAAACGAGCGTCGCAAGAAGCTCGTCAAGAAATATGCAGCGAAATACGCGAAGCTGAAAGCGATTGCGGATGACGATAGCCTTGATGAGAGCGAGCGTTTGATCGCGCGCCTCAAAATGGCCGAGCTTCCCCGCAATGCGAACCCAACTCGCGTGCGCAACCGCTGTGCCACAACCGGCCGCCCACGCGGCTATTACCGCAAGTTCGGCCTCAACCGGATTGAGCTGCGCAATCTTGCCAATCGCGGCATGATTCCCGGCGTCACGAAGTCGAGCTGGTGAGGGATTAGACTATGGCTATGACAGATCCCCTGGGTGATATGCTCACCCGTATCCGCAACGGTCAGCAGGCAAAGATGGACTCTGTCCTCTCACCTGCGTCCAAATTGCGCGCAAGTGTGCTCGAGGTTCTCCAGCGCGAAGGCTACATCCGTGGCTATTCGTCGGATGACAGCGGCAAGCACGCTGCACTGCGGATTGAACTCAAATATTTCGAGGGCGAACCGGCTATCAAGCACGTTGCCCGCGTATCCAAGCCTGGCCGCCGCGTCTATTCGGGCTCGAAAGAGCTCCCGACTGTGCGCAACGGCCTTGGCATCACCATCGTCTCGACCCCGCGCGGTGTCCTCTCGGACAATGAAGCGCGGCAAGAAAACGTCGGCGGCGAAGTGCTGGCGGAGGTCTTCTGATGAGCCGCATTGGTAAAAGAGCTGTGGCGATCCCTGCTGGGGTGACGGCCACAATCAACGAAGGCAAGCTGACCGTGAAAGGGCCCAAGGGCGAACTTTCCATGGGGCTTTCCGACCTTATCGACTACAAGGTCGAAGGCGAGGAAATCTCGATCAATCCTGCCAATGACACGAAGCAAGCACGCTCGTTCTGGGGTATGCAGCGCACGCTGGTTGCGAACCTTGTCGAAGGCGTAACCGATGGGTTCTCCAAGACTTTGGAAATCTCCGGTGTTGGTTATCGTGCCAAGGCGCAGGGCAAGACCTTGAACCTCCAGCTTGGTTTCAGTCACGACGTCAATCTTCCCGTGCCGGATGGCCTTGAAGTGAAAACGCCGGATCAAACCACGGTCGAAGTCAGCGGTAGCGACAAGCAGGCAGTAGGGCAGTTCGCTGCTGAAATCCGCCGCTGGCGCAAGCCTGAGCCTTACAAGGGCAAGGGTATCAAATACCGCGGTGAATATGTCTTCCGCAAGGAAGGGAAGAAGAAGTAAGATGGCAAAGCTCTCTCTCTTTGAACGCCGCCGCCGCCGTGTCCGCACGGCATTGCGCAATCGCGCTGGTGGCAAGCCGCGTCTGTCGGTGCATCGCACTGGCCGTCACATCTATGCCCAGATCATCAATGATGATGATGGCCGCACTGTTGCCGCAGCATCCACGCTCGGCGGTAAGTCATCGGGCGCAAATGTCGATGCTGCCAGCCAAGTGGGCAAGGATATTGCCGCTGCTGCGAAAAAAGCTGGCGTGACGACCGTTGTGTTTGATCGCGGCGGGTTCCTTTTCCATGGCCGCGTGAAGGCGCTGGCCGATGCCGCTCGTGAAGGCGGGCTGGAGTTCTGATTATGGCTGATGAGAAGAAAACTGAAGACGCTCCGGTAGAAGAAGCCAAAACGTCAGAAGCTGCGGCTCCTGAGGCGAAAGCTGAGGAAACCAAGGCTGAAGCGGCTCCTGCTGAGGAAGCTCCGGCTCCCGAAGCGAAAGCTGAAGAAGCGGCTGCCCCTGCAGCTGAGAAGCCAGCGGACAAACCACAGGGCCGTGAAGGTCAAGGTCGCGGTAACAACCGTGGTCGTGGTGGCCGTGATGGCGGCGGCAAGGGCCGTGGACGCGGACGTGACGGTGGCCGTGGTCGCCGCGAGGAAGAAGATGATGGCATCATCGAGAAACTCGTTCACATCAACCGCGTTTCGAAAACGGTTAAGGGCGGTAAGCGCTTCGGCTTTGCAGCACTCGTCGTCGTTGGCGATGGTTCTGGCCGCGTAGGTTTCGGCCACGGCAAGGCGCGCGAAGTGCCCGAGGCGATTACCAAGGCAACAGCAGCAGCTCGCAAGAAAATGATCCGCGTTCCTTTGAAAGAAGGCCGCACGCTTCACCATGACGTCAACGGACGTTTCGGTGCAGGCAAGGTCACCATTCGCACAGCGCCTCCTGGAACTGGTATCATTGCCGGTGGCCCGATGCGTGCCGTGTTTGAAAGCCTTGGCGTTGCAGACGTTGTGACCAAATCGGTCGGCACCTCCAACCCATACAACATGATCCGCGCCACTTTTAACGCGCTTGAGAACCAGACTTCGCCGAAGTCGGTTGCCCAGCGTCGCGGTAAGAAAGTCGCTGACCTTTTGGGTCGTGGCGGCGCGAATGAAACCGAAGCGGAAGCCGATGCTGCCGCTCTAGTGGAGTAAGGCCAGATGGCTACGATCACAATCAAACAGATCGGTTCACCGATCCGTCGTCACGAAAAGCAGCGCCAGATCCTGATCGGTCTGGGGCTCAACAAGATGCACAAAGTTGTGACCCGCAAAGACACCCCCGAGGTGCGCGGCGCGGTTGCCAAAATCCCGCATCTGGTTGAAGTGGTCGACTAAACGAATTGGGCGCTCCCGCATTTGGGGGCGCCTTTCCTTTCAGCGCGAAGAAAAGCGAAAGCGAGTGCAAACTATGAAACTGACAGATATCCGCGATAATGACGGCGCGCGCCGTCCCCGTTTCCGCAAAGGCCGTGGCATTGGCTCGGGCAAGGGTAAGACCGCTGCACGCGGACAAAAAGGTCAGAAAAGCCGTAGCGGTGTTTCGATCAACGGTTTTGGCGGCGGTCAGATGCCGCTTCACATGCGTCTTCCAAAGCGCGGCTTCAACAACCCCTTCGGCAAAGACTTTGCTGAGGTGAACATTGGCATGGTCCAAAAATGGATCGATGCCAAGAAGCTCGACGGCAAAAAAGACATCACCGAAGAAGCTCTGCGCGCTTGCGGTCTCGCACGTGGCGGCAAGGACGGTATCCGTCTGCTGGGCAAGGGTGAAATCACAGCCAAAGCGAAATTCGTCGTGGCTGGCGCAACCAAGGGCGCGATTGCTGCGGTTGAGAAAGCTGGCGGCAGCGTTGAAGTAACCGCCAAGCCCAAAGCCGAAACGGCTGAGGAAAAGCCTGCGAAGGCGAAAAAAGCCGCTAAATCGGACAAAAAAGCCGATTGATCGTGAAAGAATAGGGGGCAGGGGTTCGACATCGGGCCTTACGCTCCCTATCTAACCTGTCTGAGCCGCGACATGCGGCACCCAACAAGGGATTAATGGACGGATAATGGCATCACGCGCCGATTCAGTTGCGAGCAATTTGAGCCTCGCCAATTTCAGCCAAGCGACCGAGCTGCGCCAGCGTATCTGGTTCACTGTCGGTGTGCTGATCGTATTCCGCTTTTTGAGCTTCGTGCCGCTGCCGGGAATTAACCCGCTGGGCGTGTCGCAGCTTGCCGATCAGCTCGGCGGCGGTATCTTCGATATGTTCTCGATGTTTACCGGCGGTTCGCTGGAACGCATGAGCCTGATCGCGCTGGGCGTGATGCCCTATATCACCGCGTCGATTGTGGTGCAGATGGCAGCAGCCTTGCACCCAACGCTGGCCGCGCTGAAGAAAGAGGGCGCGACCGGGCGGCAAAAGCTCAACCAATATACGCGTTATGGCACGGTGTTCCTATGCACCATCCAAGGCTATTTTCTCGCCGTAGGGCTTGAAAGCTTTGCCAATTCCGCCGGCGTGCAAGCCGTGGTTGACCCGGGCTATATGTTCCGCATTGGCGCGGTCATCAGTCTTGTGGGCGGCACCATGTTCCTGCTGTGGCTGGGTGAGCAGATCACTGCGCGCGGCATCGGCAATGGCGTATCGCTGATCATTATGGCGGGCATTGTTGCCCAGTTCCCGACCTTTGCTTCCAACCTTTTCGAAGGCGGGCGCACAGGCTCAATCGCTCCTGGCATCATCATCGCCTTTATCGTGATGGTCATCGTGCTGATCTTGCTGATCTCTTTCATGGAGCGGGCGCAGCGCCGCTTGCTGATCCAATATCCCAAGCGCGCGACCCAGCGCGGCATGATGCAGGCCGACCGTTCGCACCTGCCCTTGAAGCTCAACACCGCTGGGGTGATCCCGCCGATTTTCGCTTCATCGCTGTTGCTATTGCCGCTGACGATTACGCAGTTTGCCGGCACCTCGGTGGATACCGAAAGCGGAGCGGGCAGCATCATCGTGACGCTGAACCAATATCTCCAGCATGGTCAGCCGATCTATATGACGCTCTATGCGCTGGGCATTATCTTCTTCTGCTTCTTCTACACGGCCGTGGTTTTCAATCCGGAAGAGACAGCCGATAATTTGAAAAAGAACAACGGCTTCATTCCCGGTATTCGTCCGGGCAAACGCACAGCAGATTACCTCGATTACGTCCTGACCCGGATCACCGTGGTTGGCGCGATTTATCTGACGGTGGTTTGCGTGGTGCCTGAATATATGATTGCGCAGACCGGTATTCCGCTCTTCCTTGGCGGCACCAGCCTGCTGATTGTGGTCAACGTGACCGTTGATACGATTAGCCAGATCCAGTCGCACCTGCTCGCGCATCAATATGACGGGCTCATCAAGAAAGCGAAACTGAAGGGCCGCAAGCGCTAAAGAAGCGCGTGAGCCATCTGTGGGGGATTTGACCAGCTCATGAACATCATTCTTCTTGGACCGCCGGGTGCTGGCAAAGGCACGCAAAGCGAACGTCTGGTTGAACGGCGCGGAATGACGCAATTGTCTACTGGCGATATGCTGCGCGCGGCGGTGAAAGCGAAAACGCCGGTTGGCCTTAAAGCCAAGGCAGTGATGGATGCTGGCGAGCTAGTCTCCGACGAGATTGTTTCCGATCTGATCGATGACAATCTGGCCGCGCTTGATGCGGGCACAGGTGCGATCTTCGATGGCTATCCGCGCACAGAGGCGCAGGCTGCGATCCTCGACAAATTGCTTGAGAAGCATGGGCGCACGCTCGATCATGTGGTCGAGCTGGCGGTTGATGAGGATGCGCTGGTTGAACGCATCACCGGCCGCTTTTCTTGCGCCAATTGCGGTGCTCTCTATCATGACACCGCCAATCCTCCGTCGAAAGAGGGCGTATGCGATGCTTGCGACTCAACTGAGTTCAAGCGCCGGCCCGACGATAATGAGGAAACCGTGCGCAAGCGGATGGGCGTTTACCGCGCTGAAACCGCGCCGATCCTGCCCGGCTATGAAGCGCGGGGCATTGTCACCCGCGTTGATGGTATGGCCGGTATTGATGATGTCACTGTCCTTATCGAGGACATTTTGAGCGCCTAGCAGCGCAAAAGCTGTCGCATTGATACTTTTATCTCGGCCTTCCTTCGCCTAGGCTCTTTTTCGAAATTGGGGGCAAGGGAGGAAAGCTCGTCATGAATAGCCGCTTTGCTGCGCCATTGCTGGGCTGCGTCATGGGTCTTGGCCTGTGCTTCGCCTCGCCAGTAGCTGCCAAAGTGGTGAAGGCAGATGATGGCGGCTTTGTCACGCGCGACACTGCGGTGGTTGAGGCCACACCCAAAGAGGTTTGGCTGGCACTGATTAGCCCGGGTAAATGGTGGAATTCTGCTCACACATGGTCGGGCGATTCTGCCAATATGATGATCCGGCCCCAAGCGGGCGGCTGCTTTTGCGAGCGTATCCCCGAAAATCCCGATCCCGAGAAAATCACGCTCGAAGGCAGCGTTGAGCATATGCGCGTCATCCAAGCCTTTCCGGAAAAGGTCTTGCGCATGAGCGGCGGGCTGGGACCGTTGCAAAGCGAAGCTGCGACGGGCACGCTTACCATTGTGATGGGCGAGCGCGAGGAGGGCGGCACCCAGATCGTTTGGGAATATGTTGTCGGCGGCTATATGCGCTACGAAGTGCCTGTCATTGCCAAAGCGGTTGATGGCGTGATGTCGCAGCAATTGCAGGGGCTTGTCACTCTGCTTGGTGGCGGCGAGATCGAAGATGCCGATGAAGACGCCACTGAAGAAGACGCAGGCAGCGCGCCAACTATCGAGCCAGAAGAGCTGGGCGGCGAAGACGAAGAGGCTGCGGAAGGCGAAACCAGCGAGGACAGAATGTCTGCGCTAGAAGAAGCAGTGGAAGCGCTGGAGGATAATTAGAGCTTAGGGAATTCATTTCCCAAGAATGGGCCAAGACGCACCGAGAACAGGGGCGCAAAGGCAACCGGGACGCAATCGTATCAACATTCCTCGCATGTGGTGGGGTGATAATCAGGAGTAGATACTATGGCGGTTGCCGATCATGTCGATTTTCCGACATTTATGGAAGGTGTGAAGAAACGCAATCCGGGGCAGACTGAATTTGTTCAGGCTGTTCAAGAGGTTGCGCAAGACATCTTTGAATTCATCAAAGACAAAGAAGAATATCACGAAGCGCAAATCCTGCGCCGGATTGCCGAGCCTGACCGGGTGGTTTCGTTCCGCGTTTGCTGGGAAGATGACAACCACAACATCCGCGTTCAGCGCGGTTGGCGGGTGCAGAACAACAATGCCATTGGGCCGTATAAAGGCGGCATTCGCTTCCACCCTTCGGTGACCGAAAGCGTGCTGAAATTCCTCGCCTTTGAGCAGACTTTCAAAAACTCGCTCACCGGCCTGCCGATGGGCGGGGGCAAGGGCGGCGCGAACTTCAATCCGCGCGGCAAGTCCGACAGCGAAGTGATGCGTTTCTGCCAGAGCTTCATGACTGAACTGTATCGCCACATTGGCCCTGACACCGACGTTCCTGCTGGCGACATCGGCGTTGGCGGGCGCGAGATTGGCTATATGTTTGGTCAGTACAAGCGCATCACCAATCGCTGGGAAGGCGTGCTGACCGGCAAGGGTCAGGAATATGGCGGCTCGCAAATGCGGCCCGAGGCAACCGGCTATGGCGCGGTCTATTTCATGCAGAACATGCTCAAACATGCAGGCCATGATGTAGAGGGCAAGACGGCCGTCATCTCTGGCTCGGGCAATGTGGCAACCCATGCGGCCGAGAAGATTACCCAGCTCGGCGGCAAGGTTTTGACCTTGTCCGATTCAGGCGGCTTCATCCATGATCCAGACGGCATCGACCAAGCCAAGATCGACTTTGTGAAGCATCTCAAGACGGTCAAACGCGGCCGGATCAGCGAATATTGCGATGAGTATAAGGGCGCTAGCTTCCACGAGGGTAAACGCCCTTGGGATGTGGAATGCGATCTTGCGCTGCCATGCGCCACGCAAAACGAGCTGAACGAGGACGAGGCCAAAGCGCTGGTCAAGAACGGCGTTCAGGCCGTGTCGGAAGGTGCGAATATGCCCACGACGCTCGACGGGGTGAAAGTCTTCCACGATGCCAAGATCATGTATGGCCCGGGCAAAGCGGCCAATGCTGGCGGCGTTGCTGTATCTGGTCTTGAAATGAGCCAGAACTCAGAACGCATCAGCTGGAACCACGAGCGTTTGGGCGAAATGCTGACCGAATTGATGGAAGGCATTCACGGCAAATGCGTCGAATATGGCGAGAAAGATGGCCATGTTGACTATGTGAAAGGCGCGAATATCGCCGGCTTTAAGAAAGTCGCCGATGCTATGCTCGCCTTCGGCGTTGTCTAACCATTAGGGCGTCTGTCCGGCGTCTTATTTGATCCGGGCGCGCAGCCTAATCTCGAAACTGGGGGCACCTGATCCGGTGTCCCCAGCCATCGCGCCAGTTGGCGTCACCCTGACATGTGTAACAGCGGGGTCGGTGCCGTCACCGCTGTCGCTTGGCGCGTAGCCAAAATCGCTTCCATCGGTTGAAAAGCTGAAGCAATCGCTTGTGCTGGTGAGTGAGACAAATGTGCAGGTAAGGTTTGAGGTGGGCGATCCATCTGTAAACTGCACTGGGCCGCTACCTCCTCCTGCAAAATCCGTTACAATCAGCGCCAGATCAGCGGGAAGGGCATCGGTCACAACCACCGTATCGTAATTGGGCGGCGCATTGCCCTGATTGTTGACGTTGATTGTGTATTCGACCGTTGCGCCCGGCAGGTCAAAGTCTCCATAGCTGCCTGTGGTACCGAATTTGACCTTGGTTGTCGTGAGATCGGCTGCCAGATCAGCATGAAATGCCTGATTAAAAGCGATGATCGCTGCGCTTTCGACGATGTGACTGCGTTCTGCATTTTGCGACGTGTCCTCGTCAACAGTCAGGCCAATATCGCTTGCGCTTTGACTGCAGCGCCTGATCCAGCCACCGTCACCGCCGCGATGGGAAGATTTCTTGGCAACGACGATGGCGCTTGCGCTGGTCTGGCCAAAGCCATTGGTGAAACATCCGTTTTGATAGCCGCGAATATTGATTGCTGTGTTGATGCTGCTCCAGGTGATCGGTGTGCCGGAAGTATTGGGAAAGGTGCCGCTGCCGTCGGTGGGAAAGGCGATCCAGCCCACGGTTTCAGCAGATGGAACCGGACCCGTCACAGACTCGCTGCGTTCCAAGGCAACCTGAAAACTTGATCCGTTGGCATTCTGGATGGTCGTGGTGAGGAATGGTGCCGAAGGAGCGGAGGCCACGCTGGCGGTCTCGCTGTTCGCGGTTTGAAGATGGGCCAGCACAACCGGCGTTCCGGGTAGGGCTGCTGAATAGGAAATGTTCTGCCAGCTTTCTGTACCCGCTGGCCCTGTTCCATGTTGGATCGCAGTCACGGTCGAAAAGCCTGCTTCGATTATCGCGCCTCCTGGTAAAACGTGGCGCCCCGGTTCGACCGCGACATAGTGGATCGTTTCAGGCCCATGCGCTCCATCCGCGCCGTCAGGCTCGACGATGAGTTCCTGAAAGCCGGTTGTTGTCACATTGGTGATGCGGATCTTGGCTGGATCGGTCTCATCCACTCCAATCAAGGCAATGACTACCGGCGTCGTATCAAACGGTTCTTGAAAAGAAACCGTTACAGGACTGGAATTGCTAGAGGTATCATGCGCTGTAAATGCGCCGGCCTCAATCCTTCCGGCAAGGAGTTGGGAAGGATAAAGCAGACACACTATTGCCAGCGCGCTGAATAGACATAGCGCGACTGACTTGGGCAATATTGATCCGATGCTATTCATGCTTGGCAGGCTACAATAGTAAAGGTTAACACGCGCCCTGCGCTTTACGTTGTTTTACATGTCGCGATTTCGCTGTTGACGCGGGGTGAGAATCACCTTAAGCGCGCCTTCATTCGACAGTTTCGAACGAGTCCGGCAGGCAGCAGCTTAACCAAGATGTGCGCCATTCCGGACTTTTGCCGTTTTGGCTGCTTGGCTGGAGAATGAAATTGTAGCGTTGAGATGGGGGCGGCCAAGCGTCAAGCGGGTGCTAGCCTCTGTGGAGCATGGAGAAAAGTTAAGTGGCACGTATTGCCGGGGTCAACATCCCCACAAACAAGCGCGTTATTATCGCGCTCACCTATATTCACGGAATTGGCCGAACAACTGCGGTGGCTATCGCGGATAAGCTCGGTATTGATCACGCACGCCGGGTCCAGGACCTGAGCGATGCGGAGGTTTTGCAAATCCGCGAAACGATTGATGCAGACTATTCGGTTGAGGGTGATCTGCGCCGTCAAACAGCAATGAACATCAAGCGTTTGATGGATCTGCGCTCGTATCGCGGCCTGCGTCACCGCAACGGCCTGCCCGTTCGCGGCCAGCGCACGCACACCAATGCCCGCACCCGCAAGGGTAAGGCCAAGCCGATTGCAGGCAAGAAGAAGTAAGCTTCTGGCAAGGGGGTAACCACCTCCTTCCTAGCTTTTTCCTTCTCGCAGAAGAATTTATAAGGAATACGTTCACATGGCACGCGAACCAGGTCGGGTTAAAAAACGCGACAAGAAAAATATCTCAAGCGGCGTTGCGCATATCAACGCCAGCTTCAACAACACCATGATCACCATCACCGATGCGCAAGGCAATGCAATCAGCTGGTCAAGCGCGGGCATGATGGGCTTCAAAGGCAGCCGCAAGTCGACGCCTTACGCGGCGCAGGTTGCCGCTGATGACGCTGGCAAGAAAGCGGCTGACCACGGTGTTCGCACGCTTGAGGTTGAAGTGAAGGGCCCAGGCTCTGGCCGCGAGAGCGCGCTTCGCGGTCTTGCTGCGGTTGGCTTCAACATCACCTCGATCCGTGATGTCACGCCGATACCGCACAATGGTGTGCGCCCTTCGAAGCGCCGCCGCGTCTGATCCGTTTGCTTGTTTGGTGACGGGTAATTCCGCCGCCCACTAAGTCCCACGGGATCAGGCAGGTCAAAACATCGGGCCAACTGATCCTTTATCGCTGATACAAATCCAGGGGAAATCCATGTCCGTCAATATGAAGAACTGGCAGGAACTTAAGAAACCCAACACTCTCGAAATTAAAGAGGGTGGTGACAAGGACCGCAAGACTGTCTTTGTTGCAGAACCGCTTGAGCGCGGCTTTGGTCTTACGCTCGGCAATGCGCTGCGCCGCGTGCTGCTCAGCTCGCTGCAAGGTGCGGCGATCACCTCGATCAAGATCGAGAATGTGCTCCACGAATTCTCTTCGCTTGCTGGCGTACGCGAAGACGTGACCGACATCGTTTTGAACGTGAAGCAAATCGCGCTCAAAATGGAAGGCGAAGGCGCCAAACGTCTCCAGCTTTCGGCAACCGGCCCTGCTCAAGTGAAAGCGGGCGACATTGCTGTCACCGGCGACATCGAAGTGATGAACAAGGATCTGGTGATCTGTCATCTCGACGAAGGCGCGACGCTCAACATGGAACTGACCGCTGACGTGGGCAAAGGCTATGCGCCGGCTGTCCAAAACCGTCCGGCGGATGCGCCGATTGGTCTGATCCCAGTGGACTCGCTCTATTCGCCTGTGCGCCAGGTCAGCTATAAGGTTGATAACGCCCGCGTTGGACAAGAGCTTGACTATGACAAACTCTCGCTCACCGTTGAAACCGATGGCACCGTCACCCCTGAGGACGCAGTGGCTTACGCTGCGCGCATCCTGCAGGATCAGCTGACTTTGTTCGTCCACTTCGAAGACGGTATTCCGCAGCCACAATCGGCAATGATCGGCCACGCCGCTCAGCCGCAAGAAGACGATGCCAACCAGCTCAACCGCTACCTTCTCAAGAAGGTCGACGAGTTGGAATTGTCGGTCCGTTCGGCAAACTGCCTCAAGAACGACAACATCATCTACATCGGCGATCTGGTTCAAAAGACCGAAGCCGAGATGCTGCGTACGCCAAACTTTGGCCGCAAGTCCTTGAACGAAATCAAGGAAGTGCTCTCAAGCATGGGTCTGCGTTTGGGCATGGACATCCCCGGATGGCCGCCTGAGAACATCGAAGAAATGGCCAAGAAGCTCGAACAAGAGCTGCTGGGTTAATCAAAATACGGGGATGGGCCGGACCCGTTAATCCGGCCCGTATCGAGCTACCTCATACGGGCTCCCTACGAACACGAAGGAATGCACAATGCGTCACGGAATTTCACAGCGTAAGCTCAGCCGCAAATCGGGCCACCGCAAGGCTCTTTTCCGCAATATGGCTGCTGCCCTCATCAAGCATGAGCAAATCAGCACCACTTTGCCCAAGGCGAAAGAACTGCGCCCGTACATTGAAAAGCTGATCACGCTGGCCAAACGCGGCGGCCTTTCAAACCGACGTCTCGCTCAATCGCGCCTGCTCGACGAAACCCAGCTGAAAAAGCTGTTCGACGTTCTGGCCGAGCGTTATTCGGACCGTGATGGCGGCTACACCCGCATCATCAAGGCCGGTTACCGCGAAAGCGATAGCGCGCAGCTGGCGATCATCGAATTGGTCGAGCGCGACGAAGATGCCAAGGGGCAGGACTCCGGTCCGGTCATGGCTGAGGAAGAGGAAATGGCCGAAGCATCCGCTTAAGCCAATCTCTCCAAGACAGACAAAATGGGGCCTGCAGAGCGATCTGCGGGCCCTTTTTCTTTGCGCGCGATCATTCAGCTGTTGCGCAGCATGCAATTGACTTAAGACGCGCGTTGTCACACATTTCTGTCATGACAGAAATTGATGTAAGAGAGCCATTGTCCCCTGCGGTTTCCCGCTTCGTCCTGCATTGGGGCGATCTGGGCGGGCAATGGGGCGTCAATCGTTCGGTCGCGCAAATCCATGCGCTGTTGTTCATTTCTGATGAGCCTCTCACTGCCGAAGCGATTGCCGAAAAGCTGGGTATGGCGCGCAGCAATGTCTCCAATTCGATCAAGGAGCTGATGGGATGGCGGCTGATCCAGCGGGTGCCAATGATGGGCGATCGCCGCGATCATTTCACTGCTGAGGCTGACATTTGGGAGATGGCGACTCGCATTGCCCAGGGGCGCAAAGCGCGCGAGATTGATCCGGCGGCCGAAGCGTTGATGTTGTGTAATGAAGAGGCTGCGCATGATCCCGCTGTTAGCCCTGAGGCGCGCGAGAAGCTGGCCAATATGCTCGAATTCGTAACCACCATGTCCCGCTGGCATGACGAGATGATGCGGGTGCCCAAGCCGGCGCTCACAGCGCTTATCAAGATGGGGGCGGGCGTGACCAAACTCATCAATTGGAGGCCCAAAAACGCCGGCGGTAAGGGCGCACAATAACTCTCCGATGAAAGGAGAATGCGATGCAAGACAATGTCCAGTTCAAGCACGAGGCGGCCCCAAGGCGTCATCGCATTGCATCGCTGCAGACCTATGATACTCGCTTTCGTGCGCTGATCGGGCGTGCAGCATGGGAAAGCTTGCCCGCAGCGGTCCAGCGCCGCTTCTCCAAACGATTGGGCGGTGACGAGCTAGTTCTATACCCTGGCACCATGCGCACAGCGCGCTTTTCATGCCCTGGTTGGCTCTTCGCACAAGCATGCCGTGTGATCGGCGCGCCGCTTCCCTTGCACACAGATTGCGGGCGCCCCGCAGCCGTCAGTGTTGCAGAGGACGCGCACAGCGGCGGACAATGCTGGACCCGCATCTATGGCCGCGAAGGCGGTTTCCCGCAGGTGATCCACAGCGCCAAGCGTTTCGCAGGCCCAACCGGCTTGGAAGAATATGTTGGGCGCGGGGTCGGCATGGCTTTGACCGTCGCAGCGGTTGATGGCGGCCTAGAGTTTGTCAGCGATCACTACTTCTTCGCCGCATTTGGCAAGCGCTGGCGCATTCCGCGCTGGCTTGAACCGGGCCGGACTGTGGTTCGCCATATTGATCGCGG
>CALLIO010000134.1 GCA_938009055.1 uncultured Altererythrobacter sp. | reverse complement strand
GCTTCGCCCATATCGCTATCCTATCCCAAATCGCGGATGACATCTTTGCCATCCCAGCCTTGCGCCGCTTCGCGCACCATAGCGTAAAACCCGCTGATCGCTTCATTGGGCTCATACAATTCGACCATATGGCCCAGCGTTGCAGTCATATCCATGAAGGCAAAGCGTGTACCGGTCACTGTCGTAGACAATTGAGCGAGCGGTGAACCCTGCGCTTCGAAATGTGCGATTCCTTCATCAAGATTCTCGACGAATGTTGCCGCGTGGTGGAGGCCGAAATTGTCAGTACCTGCGGGATACATATCGCGGATCGCGCTTGGCCCATCGGAATGCTGCTGGACAAATTCGACCATCACCTCGCCCCATTGGCCATAAGCGCTGGAATGGTCCCAATCATGCGGGTGCCCGCGATGCACGCTGCTGGAAAGCGGGACGTGGCAGAAGGTGAAGAATGGCCCCGAGCCAAAAGCGGCGCAATGTGCGCGCGCTGCTGCCTCTATATCCGGCACAAAATAGGCCAGCTGGTGAACGGGAAGATGCCGCAAATCTGGTGGCCGCGACACGCTAGTTCACCGCTTTGTCTTTGCCTTCCCAATAGGGTGCGCGCAATTCGCGGCGCAGGATCTTGCCCGATGGATTGCGCGGCAATTCTGCGATGAAATCAACCGATTTGGGGCATTTGTAGCCCGCGATTTGCGTGCGCGCATGAGCGATCAGGCCCGCCTCGTCCAAGCTTGCGCCTTCCTTCACAACGACGCAGGCTTTCACTTCCTCGCCCCACTTTTCGCTCGGCACGCCAATCACGGCGACATCGCCCACCGCTTCATGCGCATAGAGCGCGTTTTCAACTTCGGCTGGATAGATATTCTCGCCGCCAGAGATAATCATATCCTTCACCCGGTCGCGAATGAACAAATATCCGTCTTCATCAAGATAGCCGGCATCGCCCGTGCGCAGCCAGCCTTCGGCGTCAATCGTCTCTGCGCTTGCTTCGGGCATTTGCCAATATCCCGCCATATTCTTGCCTGAGCGCGTGGCGATCTCGCCAATTGTGCCAGGCGGCAGGCTGTTGCCTTCTTCGTCGATGACCTTGAGCTCAACCCCATCCAGCGCAGTGCCGACAGAGCGCATTCTCTCGCTGCCTTCGGGCACATGGTCGGCCGGATCGAGCGCGGTAATCGTGCCCGATGTTTCCGTCATCCCATACATCTGGACAAA
The DNA here is from genome assembly GCA_938009055.1 of uncultured Altererythrobacter sp. Taxonomy (GTDB): domain Bacteria; phylum Pseudomonadota; class Alphaproteobacteria; order Sphingomonadales; family Sphingomonadaceae; genus Erythrobacter. The sequence goes on along the minus strand of CALLIO010000134.1, from coordinate 4,120 downwards.
GCCGCAGCCCAGCACGTCCATCGCTTGCTTCATCAGCTCAAGCGGGATGGGCGATGCGCCATAAGTGATATATTTGAGCGAGGAGAAATCGACCTCGCTCGTGCGCGGATGGTTGAGCAGAATCTGGATTGCTGCAGGCACAAGGAACAGCTTGGAGATTGGATATTTCTCGATCAGCTCCAATGCTTGCGTGGGATCATATTCGGTAAGGACAATCGAATTCGTGCCCGAGATAATATTGGCAAGTCCATTGCCCGTGCCGCTGATATGAAAGCAGGGCATGGCAACAAGGCTGACATCATTTTCGATCGGCTCTTGCCATTCGCGCATCGCCTGCGTGCTATCGTCCGTATGCCGCCCTGCCAATATGCTGGCATGGGTCATAACTGCGCCTTTGGGGCGGCCAGTGGTGCCTGACGTATAAAGCTGCAGGAACGGGTCGTCGGTTCCGATGGCAAGCGCTGGATCATCGGCTGCATGAGCATCGCGCCATTGGCGATAATCGGCGATGTCGTTCCCGCTTGCGTCAATGCCGATGACTGTTTTGACGCTAGAGCAATCGCCGCGCACTTTGCCCAGCATGTCGTCAAAGCCTTCGCCGATAAAGACCACTTGCGCCGCGCAATTGTCGAGGATGTAGGCAACTTCTGGCGGGGCAAGCCGCCAGTTCACCGGTGTCATCACAGCGCCAATCTTGGCAGCGCCGATAAAGGCTTCGAAATAAAGGTGATGGTTCTTGCCAAGGTATGCGACGCGGTCGCCTTGCTTTACCCCTTCCGCCAGCAATGCTTGGGCTGCGCGATTGCTGCCTGCATCCAGCGCGGCAAAGTCCATCACTTCATCGCCAAAAGTGAAAGCGGGCCTGTCCCCCAAATGCTCTGCGCGCAGGCGGATGATTTCAGTGATTGTCCCGCAATTCTCAATTTGCGCTTCGATATCGGACATGGGCTTGGCTTCCTCTGCGTTTGCTTTTTCCCAGCGTGTTATGCCTGATGGTTTAGGCAGCAGCGCAAAACCCTCTATTGGCACTATGACTAGCGCAAAGGGGGCATGCAAGATGATCGACTACGCAGCGGATGAGGGGTTTGAGCCTGCGAATTTCACGCCCGGCTTCCTCGACCATGGCGGGCCCTATTGGCTTAAGCCGATCGAGGGGCGCACTTTGGTGGGGCTACGCTTGGCTGATCAGCACCGCAATTACCGCGAGGCAGCCCATGGCGGCGTGCTGGCGACATTGGCCGATGTGGCGCTTTCCTATCAACCTTATGCGAGTGAAGAGCCGCCCGTGCCGGTGGTGACAAGTTCGATGACGGTCAATTTCTTAAGCCCTGCAATCATCGGCCATTGGATTGTGGCCGATGCGCAGATTGACCGGATTGGCGGACGCCAAGCGCACACCTCTGGCAAGATTTGGGACGGTGAGACATTGCTCGCCACGATGACCGGCGTGTTCACGCTGATGCGTTCTGGTTGATTTATGGCGCGGGTGGTTAAGCGAACTAATCTTCACCCACGATAACGCGCAACAACCGGCGTCGAGGGATCGCGGTCATCGTGATAGCCGCAAGCTTCTTGGGGGACATCGGACAGAACCACACCTTCAACTTCGCGGAACTCGCGCCAGTCATAAAGGCCGGTTCGCATGGAGATGCGCCACTCCCCGTTTCGCTTTTCAAACCGGTCGACATATCGCCCCGCGATGACGGCGGAATAGACCGTGTCTTTATGTGGGAAGATTTCGGACGAGGGGTAATCAGGCGGTATAGTGTGCATCGCCGTCATATAGGTTTCTGTGTGGCAGATATCCTCGCCTTCGAAACCGAAAATGATCTGGCCAAGCTGGTGCTGGGTTGCAAGACAAGGGTCAATGACAGCGCGCGCCTGATCGACGAAACTTTTCCAATCACCTGTCAAAGTGCCAAAGGCGAACTGGGCATCCTCGTGAAACAGATTGGGCATTATGTCCCAGCGCCGCCGGTCAATCGCATGGGCATAAGCGCCGATAATGTCGCGGATATCCTCGCGGTCTTCGAGCGTGCCATTCATTGTTCAAGCTCCACAATCACTTTGCCCACATTACCACCTGTGAAGAGCTTTTCATATGCGCCAAGCGTATTGTCCAGCCCCTGCGTCACGTCATAGGGCATGGCGAGCTCGCCTGCATCAACCCATGTTTTAAGGCGCTGGGTTAGCTCTTCGCCCTTGTCCATAAAGTCGGGCGAGAAGAAACCTTCGACCCGCAATCGGCGCATCAAGATCTGGTCAAACTCCGCAGGGCTGGTTCGGTCCCCGTGATAGTCGGAGACCAATCCGCACACAGCCACGCGGCCATAATGGTTCATTCGGGTCAGGACGAGATCAAGGATCGGCCCGCCGACATTATCGAAATAGACATCGAACGGCCCTGCCGCATCAAGCTGCGCAGCGAAGTCAGCCGCTTTGTAGTCGGCTGCGGCATCAACCCCCAGCTCCTGCGTCAAATAGCGGCATTTGTCAGGCCCGCCGGCAATTCCGACTGTGCGGCAGCCAAGCAATTTGGCGATTTGCACGGCGAGAATACCGGTCGCCCCTGCCGCTGCTGATACCAGCACAGTTTCGCCCGGTTTGGCAGCGCCGGTTGTCTCCACGCCCCACAGCGCCGTCCAGCCATTCATGCCCAGCGGGCCGAACCATGCGCGCTTGTCCGTCACACTAGGGTCAAGTTTGAAAGCGCCGGTCATAACCGGATCAACCTGGCTGTAATCGCCCCATACGCCAAAGGTGCGCACCCATTCGCCAATGGCAAAATCGGGATGCGCGCTGGCGATAATCTCGCCCACCACAAGCCCGGTCATTGGAATGCCAAGCTCCAGCGGAGGTTGATAACCATCGGTCCGGTCAGTCAGCCACATGCGTGTGCCCGCATCCATCGAGATCATCGCATTGCGAATGGTCACCTGCCCTTCCGCAGGTTCGCCAAGGGATGTCTCCTGCAGAGACAAAGCCTCTGCGAAATTGGTGCCTTCGGGCCGCCGGTCGATACGCCAAAATCGGTTTTTCATGGCGCTTACCATTTCGCGCCGCGGGCGCTACGGCAACAGCCCTTTTCGCTAGGTCGCAAAAGCGTGCTTGCTATCAAAATGGGGCGGGGAAAGCTTGGGCCATTTCGCCTAGCTTGCGCGGCAACATTGGTTTGGAAGAGGATAAACGGACATGGAACTTATTACCGTCATCGGCGCATCTGGCCGCCAAGGCATGGCGCAAGTTCGCCAGGCATTGAAGGCAGGCTATAAAGTGCGCGCGATCTCGCGCCAGGCCGATCCGTTTGCGGGCGCTCCTATCGAAGGCGTAGAAAACGTCGAAGTGCGTGCAATGGACCTCTATGATCCTGCAACTTACAAGGACGCGCTCGAGGGCAGCGACTACATTTTCTACACCCACCCACTGCAAGGGCGCGCCGAACGCAAGGATTTGGTCGGCGGCTTGGGCAAAGCGGCGGCAGAGCTGGGCGTCAAACGGCTGGTATGGAACACATCGAGCTGGATCCCGGACAAGCCCGGCGATCCCTTCACTTATGGCGGCAACACCGAAGGCATCAATGCGCTGTGGCGTTCAGGCTGCCCGGGCACCGTGTTTGGCAGTGTCTTGTTCATGGACAATTTGCTGACCAATTGGGCGCGCCCCTTCATCATGAACGAAGGGCGTTACGTCTATCCGCACAAGCCGGAACTGCACGCCAACTGGATCAGCCTGGATGATGTCGCCAAATTCATGCTCGCCGCGATCGAACGCCCTGATATGGAAGGCGCGTGGCTGAACATTGGCGGACCAGAGCGGCTGCAGGGTAAGGATGTGACGAAATGTCTGTCCGATGCGCTGGGCAAAGAGATCCAATACGATCCGTGCACGCCCGAAGAATTTGGCCGCTATCTGGTCGAAGCCGCTGGCGATTCCATGCCCGAAGCCATGCGTGACGATTTCGCCAAGGGCATTCAGTCGTTTTACGAATACAACAACGAAGCGCCGACAAAGCCGTTCGAGGTCGAAATGGACCATGTCTATGAACGCTTCCCCGAACTGGAAGGCAATTTGGAAGCGTTGAGCGATTGGACCAAGCGTCAGGATTGGCACGAAAGCAATC
>CALLIO010000133.1 GCA_938009055.1 uncultured Altererythrobacter sp. | reverse complement strand
AGCGACTGTGGCCAAGGGTGCAGAGCGCGCTGAAGTGATCGAGAATATCGACATTGGCGGGCCAAGCATGGTGCGCTCTGCGGCGAAGAACCACGGCTTTGTCACGATCCTGACCGATGCTGCTGATTACAACGAGCTGCTCAGCGAAATGGAAGCGCGCGATGGCGCAACGTCCGAAGCGTTCCGCATTCGCATGGCAGGCAAGGCCTATGCCCGCACAGCCGCCTATGATACAGCGATCGCGAGCTGGTTTGCCTTTGGCGATGCCTTCACGCATCCGCTGGGCACTGAAGCTTTGCAAGCAACGCCTTTTGTCGAAACAATGCCCATGGCGTTCAAGCGTTCCGACACGCTGCGTTATGGCGAAAATCCGCATCAGCAAGCAGCATCCTATGTGCCGCAAGTGGTGAATGCGCAGGGCGTTCCGCAAGCATCACAGTTGCAAGGAAAAGCGCTTAGCTACAACAATTTGAACGATGCCGATGCTGCACTGGAATTGGCAGCTGAATTCGCAGATGGCGATCCAGCGGTTGTGATTGTCAAGCACGCCAATCCTTGCGGTGTGGCGCAAGCAGGAAGCTTGCTGGAAGCGTGGGAAGCAGCGCTTCAATGCGATAGCGTTTCCGCCTTTGGCGGGATCGTTGCCGTCAATACGCAGCTTGACGGAGCGACTGCTGAAGCGATTGCGAAAATCTTCACTGAAGTCATCATCGCGCCGTCAGTTTCCGAAGAAGCCAAGGCAATATTCGCGAAGAAGAAGAACTTGCGCGTGCTGGAATGTGGGGCGCTTCCCGATCCACGCCGCGGCGGCTTTATGATGAAAACGATTGCTGGAGGAATGCTGATCCAGAACCGCGACAATGGCGCGATTTCCACCAGTGATTTGAAAGTCGTGACAGAGCGCGAACCGACTCAGCAAGAGCTCAAAGATTGCTTGTTTGCTTGGACTGTCGCTCGCCATGTGAAATCCAACGCCATCGTCTATGCCAAGGATGGCGCGACCGCTGGAATTGGCGCAGGTCAGATGAACCGCAGGGACTCTTCGCGCATTGCGGCCATGAAAGCCGCTGAAGCAGCGGAGACATATGAATGGGCGCAAAGCCGCACTGTTGGTAGCGCTGTCGCGTCCGATGCGTTCTTCCCATTTGCTGATGGATTGCTGGCTGCGGCGGAAGCGGGAGCAACCGCGATCATTCAGCCGGGCGGTTCAATCCGCGATGATGAAGTGATCGAAGCGGCCAATAAAGAAGGTCTGGCGATGGTCTTCACTGGAATGCGCCACTTCCGTCATTAAGGCCGGTCTGTCTGGGCTTGTCTCGCCTCATCTCAAACCATCTAGGGGTTGTCTCGCGGTATTCTATTACCGTGCGATGGCTTGGTCTTGCATCCAAAAATTGCATCTAAAATTTGCAGGCGAGCGTAACTTTTCTCGTCCGGTCAGCGGATAAACAAACAGCAAACGCCGCATTCACCAATTGGAAAGCGGCCCCGTGTATAACCCTTAAGAGACGATACGTAGACAACGAGCATTTTTCATCATGGGCCTTTTCAAACCTGACCTTTACCGCAATTTCGCCATTGGCTTCGTGCTGGGTGCGCTGGCGGTTGGGTATGCTGCTTCGCCGGATTGGCAAGCGGAATTTGCAGGCACGGCCTATGCTGCAGAAGTGCCAGTTTCGGAAACCGATTCCGGACGTATCATGCAGGCGCAATGAAGCACATCATCACATTGGCCATAGCGGCCACTCTCGCTCTGTCTGGCTGCCAAGCCAATGGCGCCGTTCCCGGCAAATATTTCGAAGCTCCCGTGCCCGAGCGCGTGGCTGAAGAGCCGTCTTCTGAACAAGTTGCTATTCTAGCCGGCGGATGTTTCTGGTGCGTTGAAGCCGTCTTCAGCCATACCAAGGGTATCAAAGCCGTCGTCTCCGGCTATCATGGCGGGTCAGCAGCCACGGCCACTTATGATGACAGCAACACTGGTGTCACTGGCCATGCTGAAGCTGTGCGGATCGTCTATGATCCTGCCGTCATTCGCTATGACCAAATCTTGCAAATCTTCTTCTCGGTTGTCGCCGACCCCACCGTGCGCAATCGCCAAGGGCCCGATGTCGGCCCACAATATCGCGCGGCATTGATCCCGATCAATGAAGAGCAGACCAATGTGGCCGGCGCTTATCTGGCGCAAATGGAAGCCAGCGGCGCATGGCCCAAGCCGATCGTGACTGAGATTGAAAAGCACCGCAAATTTTACCCGGCTGAGGATTACCATCAGGATTTCGTCGCGCTTAATCCGCGCCATCCCTATGTGTTGGCGTGGTCCGTGCCCAAGGTCGATGCGCTCAAAAAATACTTCCCGCAATTTTACCGCGACACATTTCTGCAGGATCACAAGTCCTAGCGTTGGCCCGCAAGCTCGCCTATAAGTGCACGCATGGCTGGTCATTCACACGCACATAATGAGCATTCCGGCGATGATCTGATTGCCGCAGCGCGCGACGCATTAAGTGAAGCGGGCGAGCAATGGACGGGCATGCGCGAATCGGTTTTTGCCGAATTGATGCAGCACACACGCCCTGCCAGCGCCTATGATATTGCTGACAATCTGTCGAAGACGCGCGGGAAGCGCGTGGCTCCCAACAGCGTCTATCGCATCCTCGATTTGTTCGTGAGCAACAATCTGGCGATGCGAGTGGAAAGCGCGAATGCCTATCTCGCCAACAGCCACCCTGGATGCGCGCATGATTGCATCTTCCTCGTCTGCGATGCTTGCGGAGGCGCGACGCATGTGGATGATGATGCAGCGTCCAAGGGCGTGCGCAATGTCGCTGTCGCGCAAGGCTTCAAGCCGGAGCGGCCCGTGATCGAGATCCGCGGATTTTGCCGCGATTGCGCTTGAGTGCTTGCTTTGCCTGTCGGTGAATTGTGCATTTTCATCGATAAAGCGTTCATCGACAGTATTGGTTTTCCCGTGTAAAACCCTCCGCCATGTCCAATCGTCCCAATTTGCCCCTGCTTGATTCGGCGCCCACGCCCGAAGAATTGCGCAAGCTCGACAAATCGCAGCTGCGCCAGCTTTCCGATGAATTGCGCACGGAAGTGATCGATGCCGTCGGCACTACTGGCGGCCATTTGGGATCGGGGCTGGGCGTAGTTGAGCTGACGGTTGCGCTCCATTACGTCTTCAACACGCCGGACGACCGGCTGGTGTGGGATGTGGGCCACCAATGCTACCCGCACAAAATCCTAACCGGACGGCGCGACCGCATCCGCACATTGCGTGCTGGTGGTGGGTTGTCAGGCTTCACCAAGCGCAGCGAAAGCGAATATGATCCGTTTGGCGCAGCGCATAGCTCCACCTCGATTTCAGCCGCGCTTGGCTTTGCGATTGCCAATAAGCTGAAAGGCACAGACGGGCGCGGGATTGCCGTGATCGGCGATGGCGCGATGAGCGCTGGCATGGCTTATGAAGCGATGAACAATGCCGAAGCTGCGGGCAATCGGCTCGTGGTGATCCTCAATGATAATGACATGTCGATCGCGCCGCCTGTGGGCGGATTGTCCGGCTATCTTGCGCGGATGGTGTCGTCATCGGAATATATGGGGCTTCGCTCGCTTGCTTCCAAAGTGACGAAGAAATTGTCGCGCCGCGTTCACAAGGCCGTCGACAAGGCAGAGGAATACACTCGCGGCATGGTGACCGGCGGGACTTTGTTTGAAGAGCTGGGTTTTTACTACGTTGGCCCGATTGACGGCCACAACCTCGATCATCTGATCCCCGTGCTCGAAAATGTGCGCGATAGCGAACAGGGCCCCGTGCTGATCCATGTGGTGACGACCAAGGGCAAGGGATATGCTCCGGCTGAGGAAAGCGCTGACAAATATCACGGCGTTCCCAAGTTTGATGTAGTGACGGGCGAGAAAGCCAAGGGCAAGCCGGGCCCGCCAGCCTATCAAAATGTGTTTGGCGATACGCTTTCCAAACTGGCTGAGACGGATGACCGGATCTGCGCGATTACGGCTGCTATGCCATCGGGAACGGGCGTTGACCGTTTTGCCAAAGCGCATCCGGACCGCTCTTTCGATGTTGGTATTGCCGAACAGCATGGCGTGACTTTTGCCGCTGGGCTGGCCGCGCAAGGCATGCGGCCCTTTGCTGCGATTTACTCCACTTTCCTCCAGCGCGCTTACGATCAAGTTGTGCATGATGTGGCAATCCAGAACCTGCCCGTGCGCTTTGCGATTGACCGTGCGGGGCTGGTCGGCGCCGATGGCTGCACCCATGCGGGCAGCTTCGATATTACCTATCTGGCGACCCTGCCCAATATGGTGGTGATGGCAGCGGCTGACGAGGCTGAGCTGGTGCATATGACGTAC
>CALLIO010000132.1 GCA_938009055.1 uncultured Altererythrobacter sp. | reverse complement strand
TTCCTGCTTCATACCGACTGTGTGATAGCCGGCATCCACATGATGCACTTCGCCGGTTACGCCGGATGACAAGTCCGAGCAGAAATAAAGGCCCGCACCGCCCACATCGTCAATCGTAACAGTGCGGCGAAGGGGCGAATTGTACTCATTCCACTTGAGGATATAGCGGAAATCGCCAATCCCGCTGGCTGCCAATGTCTTGATCGGTCCGGCAGAAATCGCGTTCACGCGGATATTCTTGGGCCCCAGATCATTTGCCAGATATTGCACGGAAGTTTCCAGCGCAGCCTTGGCAACACCCATCACATTGTAATGCGGCATAACTTTTTCCGCGCCGTAATAAGTGAGCGTGATAATCGAACCGCCGCCAGAAACAGTGCCATCCTCATTATTCACCACGGGCGGCATCATCGCAGAGGCGCGCTTGGCAACGGCGACTAGCGAATAGGCCGAAATGTTCATCGTCATCAGGAAATTGTCGAGCGAGGTTTCGAGATATTGGCCGCGCAGTTCGTTTTTGTCGGAATAGCCAATTGCATGAACGACGAAGTCAATCGTGTCCCAGCGCGCTTTCAATGCGTCAAAGGCGCTATCGAGCGCATCCATATCCGACACATCGCATTCGATGAGGAAGTCTGATCCCAGCTCTTCTGCCAAGGGTTTCACGCGCTTGGCCAAAGCTTCGCCTTGATAGGAAAACGCCAGTTCTGCGCCTTGGGCAGCAAGCTGTTTGGCAATGCCCCAAGCCAAAGATTTGTTGTTCGCAAGGCCCATAATCAAGCCTCGTTTGCCTTCCATCAAACCGCTCATGCGGCATTCTCCTCATCAAGTTCAACGCCGCTTGAGCGCCCGAGCCTTTCCGCCTCCTCGGGCGATCGGACCAAGGCTGCGTTCAATTCTACGCCCATAACCAGTCCCAGCCCCACGAGCCAGAAAAAGAATAGCACCAGCATGATCCCTGCCAAGCTACCGTAGATCAAATCATAGGTGACAACTTGACCGACCAGCGGCGGCATTGCGGCGGATACCAGCAGCCACCAAAGGGTGGTAAAAAGCACGCCCGGCCATTTGGGAAAAGCGCGTGAACGGTAGCGCTGCGGGGTCAAAGTCAGGAACAGCAGATAAAGCGAGATAAGCAGTCCCAAAGGCGGGATCGCGCGAGATAGACCCAGATCGGCCAGCCCATCGCTGAGCTCAGGCGACCAATTGCTCAAAACCTCTTGTGCGGTTTCCAACGCGACTTGCGCAAAGAGCGAAATCATCATCAGCACGACGGCGACCAGAATAACTCCGGCGCTGGCGAGCCGCGTCAGCCAATAGGCATGGACTTGCGGTTCGCCATAAGCGCGGCGCAAAATGTCTCGGATACTCTCGATCAAGCCTGATGCCGTCCACAAGGCAACGGCCGCGCCAATCCACAAAAGCCAACCGGAATCAGTCGCCATCGTGTTGCGCGCAACTGGCTCGATAATTTCCGTGACAGTGGGGGGCATGGCGCCAAGCACAGCATTGATGAGGGCAAGCTGGTTTTCCGTTCCGCCGATCAATTCAAACAAGGCCGCGCCAAGGATGAAGATGGGGAAAATTGCCAGCATTGAAAGATAGGCCAAATTGCCAGCATAGATGAACCCATCATCCCAAGTACCTATCGCAGCGTGCCTCAGCACTTGCCATGGATTGGATTTGCCAGATGGCCTTGGGGATTTGCCAGACATAGGCTCGCTCGCGCCTTAATCGCTTGCCGCTAGAAGCCGAATTTGGCGCGCGGATTGCTGTCATCTTTCCAGCCATCGAGCCGCTTGGCCAATTCTGCTGGATCATCGGGCATTTGCACTTCTAGCGTGACCAGTTGATCGCCGCGCTTGCCGGTCTTTGTGCTCCAGCCTTTGCCCTTAAGCCGCATCACTGTGCCGCCATCAGTGCCTGGCTTGATCGTAAGCATGACAGGGCCGTCAACCGTTGGGCATTTGACTTTCGCGCCATGCAACGCCTCGTCAATCGTGAGCGGCAAATCCATCCGGATCTGGTCGCCATTGCGCTGGAAGAAGGGATGCGCATCAACTTCGATCATCACAAGGCCATCGCCTTTTCCGCCCGGGCCATCCTGCCCTTTGGCCTTGAGGCGCATTTGCGTGCCATCTTCTACGCCGGCAGGAAGCTTGATCGACAGCGTCTTGCCATCTGCCATTGTGATGCGCTGGTCATTGCGCGTGGCCGCATCAACGAAGGGCACCGAGAGGCGGTAGTGAATATCCGCGCCTTTTTGCGGGCGGGGAGGGGGCCTGCGCCCGCCGAAACCGCCACCGCCGAATCCGCCGCTGCCGCGCTGCGCTCCTCCGCCACCGCCGAACAGCCCTTCGAACAAATCGCCAAGGTCCATATCGCCTGTGTCAAAACCGGCCTGACCTTGCGTGCCGCGCGGGCGAGCACCGCTGAAGCCACCGCCCCCAAAACCGCCGCCAAACGGATTGGTCGGATTGCCATCTGCATCCACTTCGCCGCGATCAAATGCACTGCGCTTTTCAGCATCGCTCAACAAATCATAAGCATTGGTTACCTGGCTAAAGCGTTCTGCCGCCTTGGGATTATCGCGATTGCGGTCAGGGTGCAGCTCTTTGGCAAGCTTGCGATACGCGCTCTTGATCTCCTTTTCAGAAGCCGTGCGCGCAACGCCCAAAGTTTTATACGGATCAGCCATCGTGTGTTAGCTAGGTGAGGCAGTGTGCAGGTGCAAGCGCGCTCTCGTTCTTTCCTGCTTGCCGGTTAAAGAATAAGGGAGAGAGATGATCTGTGGTGTACAATTCACTGGCACTTGTGAAGGGCGCAATTGCGCTGAAGAATTTTGCGCTTAGTGAAGTGCTTCAAGCGTGTCTTACAAGAAAGCAATGGCAATGAGCGACCAATCCAGCGCAATCCCTGAAACCGATCCGCTTGGATTGTTCGAGGCATGGTTTGCCGAAGCCAAGGCAGCGGAGCCCAATGATCCCAATGCGATGGCGCTGGCTACAGCCACGCTGAGTGGTGTGCCATCTGTCCGCATGGTCTTGTTAAAAGGGCATGGCAGCAGCGAGGATGGCGGAGCCAGCTTCACATTCTACACCAATGCCCAGAGCCGCAAAGGCGAGGAAATCCGCAGCAATATGCAGGCGGCTTTGCTGTTCCACTGGAAGAGCTTGCGGAGGCAAATCCGGATCGAAGGGGCATTGGAAGAAGTTTCGCCCGAGCAGGCTGATGCCTATTTCCACTCGCGCGGGTACCAATCACAAGTGGCCTCAGCAGCATCTGATCAATCGCGGCCCTTGGGCAAGCGCAACGATTATTTCGAGCGCTATGACGAAATCGCCGCCAAATTTCCGGAAGGCAGCAAGGTCGACCGCCCTGCGCATTGGACGGGCTTTACGCTGAGTGCTGAGCGGATTGAGTTCTGGCTTGACCGCCCAGGCCGGATGCATGATCGCCGACTTTTCACGCGGACCAGCAATGACAGCTGGACCAGCAACCTCCTTTATCCGTGAGCAAAATGATGACTCAAGCAATTCCCTATTGGCATGTCGATGCCTTCGCTTCGCACACTTTCAGCGGCAATCAGGCCGCCGTGATGGTGCTTGATCAATGGCTCGATGATGACACGCTCGTC
>CALLIO010000131.1 GCA_938009055.1 uncultured Altererythrobacter sp. | reverse complement strand
TTTGGCCATATAGGCGTCAACATCCGTGCCCACGACCAGAGGATTGCCTTCAGGAAGCGAAAAGGTCGCATCGCCCGCCGCAATCACCCGCGATTGGGCGAGAATGGGCAGCGCATCCATCTTGCGAAAGGCGGCATCGCGCTGTTCGACTTCCCAGAACAAAACATTGGCGTCGGTCGGCAGATTGCTCGCCAAAGCGCGCTCGTCTTCATCGAGCGAAAGCCAGCCAATACCCAGTGCCAATGCGATGACGACAATTGCGCCCAAGATAAACTTCTTCACTTATTCTCTCCCTCATGCGCCCTTTTTGAGCGTCACCTGATGCACGTCAATCGAACCGCAGCGAAAGCCGCCCTCGCAATAATCGAGATAAAAGCGCCACAGATTGATGAACCGCTCGTCGAAACCTTGGGGCAAGCGCCCTTGTTCGACCGCCGCGTCAAAATTTGCGCGCCATATTTTGAGCGTTTCAGCATAGTCCATGCCAAAATCATGCTGGTCCCGCCATTCGAGCCCGCGTGCCTCGGCCAGTTCGCGAAATTCGCTGGTGCGGATCAGCAATCCGCCGGGAAAGACATAGGCCTGAATGAAGTCAGCGCTGGCGGCATAGGCATCGAAAAGCGCGTCTTCCATCGAAATATATTGGATCGCCGCGCGCCCGCCCGGTTTCAAATTGCGGGCAATGCAGTCCATATAGGTCGGCCAATATTCGCGGCCCAAAGCTTCGACCATTTCGACGCTGACAATCGCGTCAAACTGCCCCGAAGTGTCGCGATAGTCCTGCTTTAGAAAGGTGATGTCGTCGGCGTGATGCTCGCGCGCCCAGTTCAATTGCTCGTCCGATAGGCTGATCGCGGTGACATGCGCGTCAGCTGTGTTGAGATGATCGGCAAGCCCTCCCCAACCGCAGCCAATCTCCAGCACGCTCTCCGGATTGCCAAGCCGCTTTGCAAGGGCATCCCACTTGGCGTGCTGAGCTTTCTCAAGCGGCATATGCGCCAATTCCAACGCGCTCGAATAAGTCATCGTCGGGTCGAGCCATGCGCCGTAAAAATCATTGCCGAGGTCATAATGCGCCGCGATATTGCGCCGCGCGCCCTCTTTCGAATTGCGATTGAAAAGATGCGCGAGCTTTAGCGCGGCACGAAACGGCCCCTTCGCGCGGCCCGTATTGCCAAGGCTGCGCGCATTCGCTCCGAAAACGGCAAACACGCTGACGAGATCGGGCGATGTCCACTCGCCAGCCTCCCACGCCTGATACCAGCCAATCGAGCCATTGGTCGCAAGCCGGATCAAAGCGCGCCAATCGTGCAAGTCAATCTCGGCATCAAAACCAGCAGCACGTCCGCCAAGAAGGCGCGATGTGCCATCGGGCAAATGGCCAAGGATTGATCCGCGCTCTAAACCCGCATCGATCCGGTCGAGCAGCTTTTGAAAACCTGATGCAAAGGTGAGCGCAAACGCGCGCTGAAAAAACCCCGGCTTGCCGCCAAAGCGCGCGCCGCTTTTAAGCAGGTCCGTGCCCCGACCAGCGGCGCGATTGGCGCCCTGTCCTATCCCCTCAAACGCGTTCACACTGATCTTCTAGCTGTCTTTCATGACTTTGTAAGCCGCCAATGCGCGCTCGCGCCCTTCGCGGTGGGCGACGATCTTGGCCGGATAGTCATTGGGCCTGACCCCGTGCTCCTCAGGATCATGAATATAGGGCTCGTCCAGATCGGCCAGCTCTGGCACATATTCGCGAATATAGGCCGCACAATCGAACTTTTCCGACTGGGTAAGCGGGGCCATGATCCGAACGAACATATTGCTGTCGACGCCTGTGCCCGCATTCCACTGCCAATTGGTCGCATTGCTGGCGTAATCTGCATCGACAAGGCAATCCCAGAACCATTGCTCCCCCACGCGCCAATCAATCAGCAAATGCTTGATGAGAAAGCTTGCGACAATCATCCGAACGCGGTTGTGCATCCAGCCCGTGCGCCACAATTGCCGCATGCCTGCATCGACGATTGGGTAGCCTGTGCACCCTTGCTGCCATGCCTTCAGATCGCGCGCGGCGTGTTCGTCCGTGGCGGGATCGCGCCATGCAATCGCATCATATTCTTGGCGATAATTTTGCGCAGCATATTGCGGGAACTGGCAGATCGCATTGGCGCCATAATCGCGCCAGATTAGCTCTTTCTCATATGTCTGCCACCCTGCCCCGCTTTTGTGCTTGAGCGCATGCCACACTTGCGCAGCGCTCAGCTCGCCGAAATGCAGATAAGGGGAAAGCTGCGAAGTCTTGTCGAGCGAGGGGAGATTGCGCTTATCCTTGTAATCATCCGTATGGCTTTCCCACCAGCTCAAGCGTTCATGCGCTGCGGCCTCGCCCACTTGCCAGAAGTCCCGCATTCCGCCTGCCCAATCGGGCCGCGTGGGCAGCAAATCCCAATCCTCAAGCGCATCAGTGGTTGGCAAGACCTCAGGCGCGCTTAAGCTTTGCGGAGCGGGTGCAAGATCGCGCGGAGGGAGCATCGCCAATGTCGCGCGCGAAAACGGCGTGTAGATTTTATAGTCGCCGCCGCTCCCCGTTTTTACCGTTCCCGGTTCAAGCAGATAGTTCGCATCGTAAAGTTTGAGCTCGAGCTTTTTGCCCAGCTCCCCCTGCGCTTTCCTCCACCATGGTTCGTAATGGCGATTGGCGTGAACAACGCTCGCGCCCACTTCTGCGGCCAGCTTACTCAGCTCTTCCACCGCATCGCCGCGCCGCAGGATCAGTTTAGAGCCAAGCTTGGCAAAACTTTCACCCAATGAAGCAAGCGAG
>CALLIO010000130.1 GCA_938009055.1 uncultured Altererythrobacter sp. | reverse complement strand
CCCGCTTTCAGGATCGGGCGTCCAGCTTTGTGCCTGCGTCATAATCGAGGCTTAGCATCGCGCGCGCTCTTGTGCTATTCAGTGGCAAAAGAAAATGTAGGAGAGAATATCATGGCAGCGTTCGATCTCATCATCCGCGGCGGAACCATTGTCGATGGCACAGGCGAACCGCGCTTTACCGGCGATGTAGCGGTAAAGGACGGGCTAATCGCAGCCGTCGGCGATATTGCGGGCGATGCGGCGAAAGAGATCGATGCCAGCGGCAAAGTGGTCGCGCCCGGCTTCGTCGATATCCACACGCATTACGATGGCCAAGCGACATGGGATGCAGAAATGGCCCCATCCAGCTGGCACGGCGTCACCACGGTTGTGATGGGCAATTGCGGTGTCGGCTTTGCACCCGCCAAGCCTGACCGGCACGAATGGCTCATCAGCCTGATGGAGGGTGTTGAGGATATTCCCGGCACCGCCTTGGCAGAAGGGATCACCTGGGATTGGGAGACCTTCCCCGAATATCTCGATGCGCTGGAGAAAATGCCGCGCGCCGTCGATGTTGGCACCCATGTACCGCATGGTGCGGTGCGCGCCTATGTTTTGGGCGACCGCGAGCAACCGGGTGCAGTGCCCACGGCTCAAGACATTGCCGAAATGTCTGCCATAGTTGAGGAAGGCGTGCGGGCCGGAGCTTTGGGCTTCTCGACCTCGCGCACGGTCCTGCACAAATCGGTTGATGGCGAGCTGGTGCCCGGCACCACGGCAACGCCGGAAGAACTCGTGGCGATTGGGCACGCAATGGGCCGCGCGAAGCAAGGCGGCGGGCATGCGGTGTTTGAAATTGCCAGCGACCTCAACCGCGAATGGAACGAATTTGAATGGATGGGCAGACTAAGCCGCGAGGCAGGCGTGCCCGTTACCTTTGCCGCGCTGCAATCCATTGCCAAAGAACTGCCGCTTGATGAGCAGATCGCGACCATGCGCGCGGAAAATGACAATGGCGCGAACATTGTCGCGCAGATCGCGCTTCGTGGAAACGGCATCATCATGGCGTGGCAGGGGACCGTTCATCCCTTCGTTTATCGCCCCAGCTGGCAAGCAATCGCTGAGCTTCCTTGGGAAGAGCAGAAGGCAAAATTGCTCGATCCTGCCTTTAAAGCCCAGCTGCTGTCGGAAGAGAATGACTATTCCGAAGCCCCGCAAGATATCTTGCCGGTCGTGATGGTCGTCACCCAAGGTTGGGCACTGCAATATGAGATGGATGCGGATTTCGATTACGAACCCGATGCCAGCGCCAGCGTGCATGCGCGCAGTGAAGCGGCAGGCGTTGATCCGCAGGACTATGCCTATGACATGCTGTGCGCGGATGATGGCACGGGCTTCATCTATCTGCCGATCCTCAACTATGCCGATGGCAATCTCGACTTCCTCAAACCTTTGCAGGAATCCGATGACACAGTGAATTCGCTGTCCGATGGCGGCGCGCATTGCGGCACGATTTGCGATGCGGCCAGCCCCACTTTCATGCTGGAACACTGGGTGCGCGACCGCAAACGCGGCGACCGGATCACGCTGGAAAATGCGATCAAGCGCCAATGCGCTGACACCGCGCGGCTTTACGGGCTTGAGGATCGCGGCGTGATTGCAGCGGGCTTCCTCGCCGATCTCAACATTATCGACATGGACGCGCTGAAACTTGGCAAGCCGTGGCTCGCCTTTGACTTGCCTGCTGGCGGCAAACGCTTGCTGCAAAAAGCCGATGGCTATGTCGCCACAATCAAGGGCGGCGTGGTGACATTTGAGAACGGCAAATGGACCGGCGCGACGCCCGGCGGCTTGATACGCGGGCCGCAGCGCGCGGAATTGGCCGAAGCAGCGGAGTAACGCGGGGTCTAACATAACGCATTGTGCCCATTGACAATAGCGCCAGTGGCTTCAGGATCACTTCCTCACGCTGGAGGTGGCAGTGCCGAGTAAGGAAACGAATGGGCCGGTGCGCATCGTCATTGCTGACGATCATGCACTCGTGCGCCAAGCAACCATCGGCATCCTTGAGCCAATTGCCCGCAATGCTCTAATCGAAGAAGCTGCCAATGGGCTCGAAGCGATAGCGGCCGTGCGCGCGACAAAGCCCGATCTGCTGGTGCTCGATGCGGCCATGCCCTTTGCCAAGGGGATCGAAGTCTATGCCGAAGCACGGCGTTGGTCGCCTGATACGCGGATAGCCATTCTGACCGGTTTCACATCCTCCAACCTTTTGGCCCAATGGATCGATGCAGGCGCAAATGGCGTGTTCCTCAAAAGCTGCGAGCCTGATGAAATCAAGCGCGGGTTAGAGGCGGTACTGGCTGGCCACAATTTCATCGCCCAGCCCGTGCGCGACATTTTAAAAGAAGCGATCAAGCAGCCCGAATTGACCCAGCGCGAGTGCGAAGTCCTTTCGCTCATCGGTTCAGGCAGCTCGAATGCGGCAATTTCCGAACGCTTGTGCATCAGCATCAAAACGGTCGAGAAACATCGCAGCAGTTTGATGCGCAAGCTGGAGGTGAACACCGTTGCGCAACTGCTTGCCTATGCCTTGAAGGAAGGGCTTTTGGAAACGCACAAGCAGCTGTGACGCATCGTTCCAGCGCATCATGGGCGGCCGCAAACGGTCAAGGACAACGGCCGATCGGTGTATGGCCAGAAAGAGAATGGCCGATAAGAGAATGGCCGATAAGAGAATGGGGAGTCACCCCCATAGACGGCTCCTCAACTGCTCGCCATGATCGCATGATGCCGATCCTTTTTGCCTTCTTTGCAAGCATGCTAGCCTTGGGCAAGGGCCGGCCCGCAATGCGGGTGTTTGCGATTGTGATAGCGGGATTGGTGGTGAGCGCCGGTTGGCTAAGCCCTGCCCTAGCCCAAGCAGACGCCCAAGAAAGCGCCCAATCTCCGG
>CALLIO010000129.1 GCA_938009055.1 uncultured Altererythrobacter sp. | reverse complement strand
ACAAGCTTGAGGAATTGGGGCTTGAGCCAATGCTGTGGTTCGGCGGATGGGCAGCAGCAGGCTGCGATCCTTCGCGAATGGGCATTGGCCCTGTGCCCGCGGTAGAGCGCTTGTTCGAACGGCGCGGCTTGGGCTGGGACGATGTGGATCTGGTCGAGCTGAACGAAGCGTTCGCCCCGCAAGTGCTGGCCGTGCTGAAAGGGTGGGGCTGGTCAGAAGACGACTCGCGCCGCGATATTCTCAACGTCAATGGCTCGGGCATTTCATTGGGCCATCCCGTCGGCGCGACCGGCATCCGTATCCTTGCCGATATGGCGCATGAAATGCACCGGCGCGATGCGAAATTCGGGCTTGAGACGATGTGCATTGGCGGCGGCCAAGGTATCGCAGCTTTGTTCGAGCGCGCGCAATAATGGCAACTGAATGGGACGCATGGATCGGGCGTGAGGAGCGCCGCACAGATGCGCTTAGCGAAGCGCTTGCGGCGCGCTGGCTTGCGACGTTTGATTTGGAGCCGCGCGCACCTCTTCCCCAAGGCATCCACCTTTGCCTGTGCACTCCTGATGCGTCCACCGATGGCCTAGGGCCGGACGGCCACCCATCGCGCGATATGAGCGATGACAGCTTCCTGCCGCCAGTGCCAGAAGAGACCATGCCGCGCCGGATGTGGGCTTCGTCAAAGATGCGCTTTCACGCCCCGATTGGCGCAGACGCTAAAGTTGAACGCGTCAGCCGGATCGCCTCAATATCCGAGAAATCGGGCGGCAGCGGATCGCTTATCTTTGTGAATATCGAGCATGAGAATCATGCTGATGGCATGCTGGCTGTCGAGGAAACGCAAACGCTGGTTTACCGCGCCGCCGCGCCTGCTGATGCGCCGCTTTCACCGCCTACGCTGGGTAGCGAGAAATTCGATCCCAGCGAATGGGACGCGCACCGTGTGGTCACTCCCGATACACGCCTGTTGTTCCGCTACTCAGCGCTGACATTCAACACCCACCGCATCCATTATGATGCGCCCTATGCTCAGCGTGTAGAGCGGTACCGCGGGCTGGTGGTGCATGGCCCGCTGACCGCTTCACTGCTTCTGCAATTGGCGGCAAGCGAGCTCGGCGAGAACGCGCTGAAGACGTTCAACTTTCGCGGGGCATCGCCTGCGATTGCGGATGAGCCGCTGCATCTGGTGATGCGCCAAACAGAGGGTAGCTCGGGGAGCGGGATTGAGCTGGGCGCTTTTGCAGCGGACGGCAGGCAAGTGACAGCGGCAAACGCATCAAGCTGACTCTAAGCCAGTGGTATAAAACTGATGTGTTTTGCTAAAAGCAAATCCGCTCCCGCCCGCCCCCAATGCTTTTGGCGTCGGGAGCGCTAAAGCGCACCCACCCGGTCGGTCGCTAATTGCCGCCCTTCTAGTAACGACCCAATTGCTCACGTTCAATTGATCAGGCGACAGCGAGCGTCATTCTGCCTTTTTGATGTCATAGCTGCTGCGCGCTTCATCAATCTTGTTCAGGTTTTCTAGCGCCCATAGTCCCAAAGCATTCACAGGCTCTCGAAACGATTTGCCCATCTTGGTCAGGCTATATTCGACCTTGGGAGGGATCGTGGGGAACTGCTTTCGATGCACCAACCCGTCGCGCACCAATTCACGCAGAGTAAGGCTGAGCATGCGCTGCGAGATGCCCAGATTTCGCTTGAGCTGGTTAAATCGCAAGGTTTCATATTGAGCGAGTGATATGATCACTAGTACGCTCCAACGATCGCCTACACGGGTCAAAACTTCGTTGATGCGCTGACAATTGGGGCATTGCTCAGAGTTCAGCGCCGAGGCTGTGAGTGTCGAAGCGGAGCATTCTGCCATCATGGTTCCCTTTGTGTAACTGGGTCTCAAAAATGTGCCTTCTTGCAAGGACTTTTAGTTCTCAATAGTTAGTCAGTTACAATTTTATACCATTATCTTGAAGCTGGCACAATGAGGAACAATTATGACCGATAAAACGCTGCTCGAATTGCTGGATTGGCGCTATGCGACGAAGAAGATGGACCCGGCCAAAGCCGTTCCGCAAGAAAAGCTGGACGCCATCATTGAAGCGATCCGTATGGCTCCAACGTCCAGCGGGACTCAGCCATTTGAATTGATATTGGTCACAAACCCTGATGTTCGGGCCCAGATCCAAGCAGCGGCTGGCGACCAAACGCCAATCACTGACGGCTCTCACCTTCTCGTGTTCGCAGCATGGGACAACTACACCGAAGAACGCATTGATGAAGTCGCAGGCCTGAACATCGAAGCTCGCGGCGACATTCCGCTGATCCATCAATACTACGGCAATCTGAAAACCAATTACGTGCCGCGCGATGCTGAGATCAACTACGCTCATGCAGCACGCCAAGCTTATATTGCCTTGGGCGTCGCCTTAGTCGCTGCTGCCGAACAGGGCGTCGACAGCACGCCGATGGAAGGTTTCGATCCCGCCGAAGTCGACATGATACTGGGACTGGGTGAGAAGGGGCTGCGCTCAGTTGTTCTATTGCCTTTGGGCTACCGTGATCCGGCTGGCGACTGGCTGCTGCCAATGGCAAAAGTTCGCAAGAGCCGCGAAACAATAGTCACCGAAGTCAATTGAGCGCGTGCGCAGAAAATCGAAAAAGGATTAGGTGGTAATGATTTCTAACGGTGAAAGCTGGATTGCCTTTGCGATTGTTCTGGCCTCGGTTCTAACGGCATGGTTGATGAATTACCGGGCCCCCAAAGTGCGCTCGTTTGGAACCTTGCTTGCAGCACTGGGATGCTTTGCCGTTGTCGCATGGTTTTCAGCGATGCTGGGAACAGGCATCTTAGAAAATCCTAAGCCCAACCAAACCCCAATGGATGCAGCCAAGCCCGCGCTGCTCTGGGCGCAGGCTACGCTTGCTCTTGTTGCTGGCTTGATGCTGTCACGGGCTGCAATGATGCAGTTCGCCAATACTGAGCCTTTGGACTTGCCCGC
>CALLIO010000128.1 GCA_938009055.1 uncultured Altererythrobacter sp. | reverse complement strand
ATCCCTGATCGAGAAGCTCCATGCGTCCGGACAGATCGCCGGTCCGGGTGAGGCTTACATGTTCATCACGCTGCCGATCTTTGCTGAATGCACTTACGAGCCGGACAATTTCAAGGTTGTGGCGGCCGATGAGATTTTTGTCGGACTTGCTGAAGTCCACAAGCTTTACGCTGGCTTGCCCGACACCACGCGGGTGCGCATGGTGATTGAGGACTAGCGCATAGCGGCAGCTGCGCTTATCTCGCGCTCTATGAGTGAAGACACGCAAGTCCCAATGAAAACACAAGCGGGCGATCCAGGCGCGTTTGCCGATTTCGATCTAAACCGGGTCGATAGCCCAGCTTTCGTGGTGGATGCCGCCAAAATCCGCTCCAATTGTCAGATATTGGCCGAGATCCGCGACGAGGCAGAGATCAAGGTTTTAGCCGCGCTCAAGGCTTTCTCGATGCATGCAGCCGCGCCCATTCTGGGCGATTATCTCGATGGCGTGTGCGCATCGGGCCTGTGGGAAGCACAACTCGCCAGCGAATATTATGATGGCGAAATCACGACCTACTCGCCCGCTTTTAAGCCCGATGAGCTGGAGGAAATTTGCCGACTTTCCGATCATGTGGTTTTCAATTCACCAGAGCAGATTGCCCGCGCGGCGTTGATTTTGGAGCAAGCCCAAATCACCAGTGGCGATGTTGATGTTGGATTGCGCCTCAACCCGATGCTGCCCTTGGGCGAGACTGAGAAATATGACCCTGCGGCACCTCATTCGCGCCTTGGCTTTCCAGTCGATCAGCTCACTGAAGACAGCCTCAATGGGGTGGACGGCATCCATATTCATACACTGTGCGAGCAGGATTTCGTGCCACTCAAGCAGGTGTGGGAGCATCTGTTCGACTTTATCGAGCCATGGTTTGGTCAGCTCAAATGGATCAATCTGGGCGGCGGCCATCACATAACGCGTGCCGATTATCAGCGCGACGAACTGATCGAATTTCTCAAGGAAGTGAAAGAGGACACGGGCGCAGAGATTATCCTCGAACCGGGGGAGGCGGTTGCGCTTGATGCAGGCATCCTTACCGGGACGCTGCTCGACACTGGCTTTAACGGCATGCCCATCGGCATCACCGATATTTCTGCCACATGCCACATGCCCGATGTGCTGGAGGCACCATACCGCCCTGCCATGTTGCATGAGAGCTCAAACCAGGAAGAGATCGCGATCCGTTTGGGCGGACCTTCCTGCCTTGCGGGCGATGTGATTGGTGATTACCGCCTGCCGGTTGAGGCAAAGCCGGGCGCGCGCTTCGCGTTCCTCGATCAAGCGCATTACTCAATGGTCAAAACCACGACGTTCAACGGGGTCAAATTGCCCAGCATTTGGATGTGGGATTCCGATAGCGACCAGCTCGAATGCGTTAAGCGGTTTGATTACGAGGATTTCCGCGAGCGCTTGGGCTGAAATTTGCATTCTTATGAGAGGCGTTTTTACTTGCGCGGCAAGCCTTTCGCACTATATCCCGCGCCTCGCTGCCGATCAGATTGCGTTCGGTGATCTGGCTTCATGCAGGGCAGCTTTTGGAAACGACCCTCTGGAGGCCCCTTGCATTGCACATCTATCCTGACGCTCAGGCTGTAATTCGGGATCTGGCTCCCGATGAAGCCACTATTCTCAATCGCCCGCACGCTGCCCAGCGCGCTGCTCGCTTCTTTAAAGAGAAGTTCCCGGGCAAAACGCTCTATGCGGTAAAGGCGAACCCATCGCCGGCGCTGTTGAAAGTGCTGTGGGACGCGGGCATCACCCACTATGATGTCGCCTCGATTGCCGAGGTGCGTTTGGTGCGCGAGACTTTGCCCAAGGCTCAGCTGTGCTTCATGCATCCGGTGAAGACTCGCCGTGCGATTGCAGAGGCCTATCACAGCCATGGCGTCAAAACCTTTTGCTTGGATACGGCAGAAGAGCTGGAGAAGATTGTTGCAGCGTGCAGCGCAGAGGATGGCACGCCAGCCAAAGATTTGCGCCTACTGGTCCGGCTGCGCGTCTCAAGCGAATATGCCGAGCTTTCCCTCGCGAGCAAATTTGGTTGTGATCTGATTGAAGCACCACAGCTGCTTCAGGCCGCGCGTCAACATTGTGATTGGCTGGGCGTGTGCTTCCATGTCGGAAGTCAGGCGATGAGCCCGTTTGCCTATGTCCAAGCGCTTGACCGCACACGCGCTGCGATTGCAGAAGCAAGCGTGGTGATCGACATGATCGACATTGGCGGCGGTTTCCCCAGCATCTATCCCGGCATGGAGCCGCCCCCGCTAGAAGATTACTTCGCGATCATCGCCAAGCATTTCGAAGCGCTTCCCATCGCCTACAACGCTGAATTGTGGTGCGAGCCGGGCAGGGCGCTGGCGGCCGAATATTCCTCCCTCCTTGTCCAAGTCGACAAGCGCCGGGGTGACGAACTGTTCATCAATGATGGCGCTTACGGCGCCCTTTATGATGCGGCCCATGTCGATTGGCGCTTTCCGGTTGAGGCAACTGCCGCCCCTGAAAGCCGCGAGGGTTTGAGCGAAGAATTGGCGGATTTCGCATTCTTCGGCCCTACCTGCGATGATGCGGATTATATGGCGGGGCCTTTCCCATTGCCAGAGAATATCCAAGCCGGTGACTATATCGAGATCGGTATGATTGGCGCTTATGGAGCGGCGATGGCGACCGGCTTTAACGGCTTCGGCTCAAGCGCACAGGTCACGGTTGCTGATGAACCGATGGAAAGCCTGTTTCGCGGCGATCGCGAGCGTCCACAAGCGGACAATGTCGTAAGCTTGCGCTAAGCCAAGACGGACTGCCCCACTGTGAGTAATGGTGGTGGAACGGCTTGCTCACATTCTCTAACGCTTGGTCAAAGTGATTTGTGAAAGTGAGTTCCAGCATGTCTGATATTGCCGCAAGGGTTGAAACGTTCGTCCGCGAAAAGGTCGCGCCTTATGAGAGTGATCCGCGGCTCACCAGTCACGGCCCGTCCGACGAATTGGCGAGCGAATTGCGCGAGCTGGCTCGCGTCGAGGGCCTGTTAACCCCGCATATCCGCGATGATGGCAGCCACGTCACTCACATGGAAACCGCTCAAATCCTGCGCAAGAGCGGGCTATCACCGCTTGGTCCCATCGCTTGCCATGTGATGGCGCCGGATGAGGGCAATATGTATCTGCTTGGCAAGGTTGGCAGCGATGCGATCAAAGAGCGCTTCCTCGCGCCGCTAGTGGCGGGCAGGGCGCGTTCTGCCTTCTTCATGACCGAACCGGCTGAAGATGGCGGAGCGGGCTCTGACCCTTCCTTGATGCAAACCACTTGTCAGCGTGATGGCAATCACTGGCTGATCAATGGTCGCAAAGCCTTCATCACCGGGGCAGAGGGTGCTGCGGTCGGCATCATCATGGCCAAATCGGTGGAGGCCGATAGCGAGGGCGGGGCGTGTCTCTTCCTTGTCGATTTGCCCGACCCGGCGATTGTGACAGAGCGCGTGCTC
>CALLIO010000127.1 GCA_938009055.1 uncultured Altererythrobacter sp. | reverse complement strand
TCCCATGCGCGGCCTTGCATTATCAGCCATTGCTCTAAGCTCATTGGCCCTTGGCGGCTGTGTCAGCACTGTGACCAGCATTGCCAAAGCCCCGTTCCAAGTGGCGGGCAAAGCTGTGGATGTGGCGAC
Source organism: uncultured Altererythrobacter sp. (assembly GCA_938009055.1). Taxonomy (GTDB): domain Bacteria; phylum Pseudomonadota; class Alphaproteobacteria; order Sphingomonadales; family Sphingomonadaceae; genus Erythrobacter. The sequence continues at coordinate 15,864 of CALLIO010000127.1, read as the reverse complement.
CACCAGCCAATCCGAAAAAGACGAGCAGCGCGGGCGCGAGATCCGCAAACGCGAAGAAGAGCTGGGCAAGCTCGACCGGCGCTATGATAATGAGCTGAAAGAATGCCGCGATGGCGACCGCAATGCCTGCAATCAGGCCAGTGAGACTTACGCAGAAATGCAAGTTTTGTCGCGCAGCCTGCCAGTTGAGCCAGATTAAGTCGAACCTGACTAAGCTGCGGCGCTAAGCAGCCGCTCTGCGCAATCGGTCATTTATCGCGCGCCCAACGCCTTCATCGGGGATGGGCGCCACAGCAATGCGCGGCTTCATCGACGCAGCAGCAGCATGCAAGCAATCATAAAGATGGGCTGCCGCTTCAACCAGATCGCCGGATTTGGAAAGCATGCAATCGCCGCCATATTGCTGGAAGCCAATCATGAATTCATCGCTGCGAGCATCCATCGCATTCAATCGCACTGGCTTGCCAGGTGAATAATGGCTGGCCATTTGCCCGGGCGCTTCCAGCGTTTCGCCAACGCGCCCTTTCCGAGTGATGGGACCTTGCTTGTCCATGCCTTCGTAAAGTTCATCATGCAGAGCGTTCAAATCCAATGGGCCAGGCCGCAGCTCAACCCATTGTCGATTGGACCGGATGGCAACAATCGTGGATTCCAGCCCTTCTTTGCAGGCATCTCCTCCATCGAGCACCAGCTCGACTTGGCGATCCAGCGTTGCGCGAACATGCGAAGGATGCGTCGGGCTGACATAGCCACTGCGATTGGCTGAAGGAGCAGCGAGTGGAAAAGGCACTTTGGCCAACAATTCGCGAATGACGGGATGTTCCGGCACACGGATGGCAACAGTCGGCAATCCCGCCGTCACAGCAGGCGCAAGATTGGCTCCACGCTTCAATGGCAGCACTAATGTAAGTGGCCCGGGCCAGCATCGTTTCGCCAGCATTTCCGCATCCACCACATCAAAATCAGCCAATTCGCGCGCTTGATCCAAATCGCGGACATGGACAATTAGCGGATTGATTTCTGGGCGGCTCTTGGCCGCATATATCCGCGCTACGGCTTTGGGATCATCGGCTCTTGCAGCAAGGCCATAAACCGTTTCAGTGGGCACAGCGACAAGCCCGCCCTCTTTCAAGATTCGGGCTGCGCGCTCAATCGCGGCTGTGTCCGCAAATAGCATTTCCGTAGCGTTCTTGCTGCTCATCCCCGAGGCGCTATAAGCCCGAGGCAATCTTGCCAAGCCTCGCCAGTACAAAGAAGGTCAGATTTCCTCATGATCGGTTACACACCCCCCACTCAAGACCAATTGCTCGCCATTCGCGTGAATGCCGGGATTGAAGAATTGGCCAAGACTGAGAAATTCGCCTCAGCCGAAAGCGATCTAGTCGAAGCGATCGTCGAAGGGGTTGGCGGATTTGCAGCAGGCGAGTTTGCACCGCTCAACCGGATTGGCGATTTGGAAGGCGCCAACCTTGAAAATGGCGTTGTACGGCTGCCCGATGGCTATGCCGATGCTTACAAAGCCTATGTTGAGCAAGGTTGGAATGCGATTGCTTCGCCAGAGGAATTTGGCGGGCAAGGCCTGCCCTTCACTCTGTCGTGCAATGTGCTTGAGAATCTGGGCAGTGCGAACATGGCATTCAATCTGCTACCCATGTTGTCCGTCGGCGCAATTGAAGCGATCGAGCATCACGGGTCTGACGAGCAAAAAGCGCAATATATGCCCAATCTGGTCAGCGGCGAATGGTCAGGCACTATGAATCTGACTGAACCGCAAGCGGGCAGCGATGTCGGCGCATTGCGAGCAACAGCTGAGCCAATCACGGATGGCGAACATGCTGGCAAATACAAGATCAAAGGCCAGAAGATCTATATCACTTGGGGCGATCACGAGCTGGCCAGCAATATTGTGCATTTGGTGCTAGCGCGCTTGCCTGATGCGCCGGAAGGATCACGCGGAATCTCGCTTTTCCTCGTGCCCAAATATCATGTGAATGCCGATGGTTCGCTTGGCCCCCGCAATGATCTTCGCCCGGTGAGCTTGGAGCATAAGCTTGGAATCAATGCTTCGCCCACTTGCGTAATGAGTTACGGCGATAATGATGAATGCATTGGCGAGCTGGTTGGCGCTGAGAACCGCGGGCTAATGGCGATGTTCACAATGATGAACAATGCGCGGATCAATGTCGGCAATCAAGGCGTTCAAATTGGCGAGCGCGCGACGCAGCAAGCGATTGCTTATGCTATTGACCGCGTGCAATCCGCGCGCGCTGGATCGCCTGACAAATCGCCAGTTGCGATTATCGAGCATCCCGATGTGCGGCGCATGTTGATGCGGATGAAGTCTCTTACTGAAGGAGCACGTGCGCTGCTGTATTATTGCGCTGGGCAAACGGATCGCGGCAATCTGGGCGATGAAGCTGCTGGAATGCGCGCTGAAGTGCTGGTTCCTTTGCTCAAAGCATGGGGAACCGACGTAGGCGTCGAAGTGTCCGGCATTGGCGTGCAAGTGCATGGCGGCATGGGCTTTGTCGAAGAAACCGGCGCTGCCCAGCATTGGCGCGATTCCAAGATTGCCCCCATTTACGAAGGCACCAATGGCATTCAAGCTGCTGACTTAGTGACCCGCAAACTCGGAATGGATGATGGCAGCGCTGTACTCAGCCTGCTGGCTGATATTGCCAAGGATGCAGGCGATGATGCGCATTTGGCAGCTTTGGCCAAGGATTGCGCAGACATTGCGCAATGGATGCGCGATACTGCAAGCTTGGATGACAAATTGGCTGGCAGCGTTCCCTTTTGCACGATGTTTGCAGTGGCCGTGGCTGGATGGCAGCTGAAAAAGCAAGCAGAGGCCGTTGAGCAAGGAGCAGCGCCTTCGCTTGCCAAAACCAAGCCATTGACTGCGCGCTTTTTCCTCGATCGGATTGTGCCCGAAGCTGCTGGCCTGAAAGCATCGGCAATGGCTGGAGCAGAGCCATTGTATGCTTTGCCAGCCAGTGCCTTAGCGAGCTGATTTACTCAGCTGCTGGCTCTGGTTCATCAAAAGCTGTTCGCAAACCTTCGAGCGAGCGGCGCGGTGCTAGTGGTTCAGCGACAACTTGCTCGATCCCCGCACCTGGCTGAGCGCCCGGAGCATGCACACGCCAGATAATGCCGGCCGTATCATCGCTCATCAGCAATGCGCCATCGCCTGCCCACTCCACCCAAGTCGGGCGCCCCTTGGTCGTGCCATCATCATTGAGGAATCCAGTGAGCACAGGGACCGGCTTGCCAATTGGATTGCCATTGTCGTCAAATGCAACATAGATCACATCATATCCTGACGGGGGCTTGCGATTCCAAGATCCATGCCGTGCGATAAAGGCACCGCTTGCGAATTGATCGCCCATCACATGGCCTTCTTTCGTGAAAACGAGGCCAAGCGCTGCAACATGCGGCCCAAGTGCGAATTGCGGCTTGCCAGCATATTCCGTTAGAAATTGCGGAGCGGGCGTTTCCACACGGCGGTCGAAATTGTCGCGCCAATACACCCACGGCCAACCGTAATTATCGCCAATTGCTACATCCGTCAGATAATCCGGCACGAGATCCGAACCCAGCATGTCGCGCTCGTTCACAGTCGTCCACAAATCGCCATTCCACGGGCTAAAATCCAAGCCATTGGGATTGCGCAGACCAGCAGCAAAGGCGCGCGGTTTGCCCGTGTCCAAGTCAAGCTCGTGGATCATCGCACGGCCTTGTTCAACATCCATGCCTTGCTCGCCAATGTTGGATACTGAACCAACGGCGATATAGAGCTTGTTCTCTTCAGGATGCAGTTCAATGTTGCGCATCCAATGCCCACCGCCCGGCGGCAAATCCATCAGCTTTTCCGGCTCGGCCGTGATTGTATCCTCACCCAAAGCATAGGGAACAGCAATCACTTCATCGTGATTGGCAATGTAAAGCGTGCCATCGCGCCACGCCATTCCCGATGGCGAATCCAGATCATCGATCAGGACATTCTGGCTGTCTGCAACGCCGTCTCCATCCCCATCGCGCAAGAGCACAATCTCATTCGCACTATCCCCTGTCGCGCCTGCACGTGTCAGCAATAAATCAGCAATCCAGGCGGTTATTCCGCTAGCATCAGTCGCTGGAGCGCGCGTTAAAGTGACGAGAACATCGCCATTGGGCAAAGCATAAAGAACGCGCGGATGATCGAGCCCTTGCGCAAAGCGCGCAACTGCCAGCCCTTCTGCTGCGATAGGCAATTCGCCATCTTCCCAGCCCACTGGCTCGGCAATTTGCACAGTTGGAATTGCCTCTGCATCGGGCTGCTCCAATGTTGGTTCAGTCCCTGCCACATCATCAATAGAAAGATCAGCCGTGTCGCCGCGGGTTAGAAGAAATCCAGCCAGTCCAATAACGACGAGAAGGATCAAAAGGGCGATCAATATCTTGCGTGAAATGCTCATGGGCAAGGGAGATAGGCGCTGCCACCCCTTGCGGCAATGGCCCAGGTGACTAGATGGATGGGTGATGTTTGATTTTGCCCCTAGCCCCGATTGCTCGACACCAGAACGCTATAAGCAATTGCTCGAAGCATGCGATGCCATCACTCAGGGCGAGGATGATGCGATTGCCAATATGGCCAATGTTGCTTCGCTGCTGGATGCCTTCCTTCCTGATTGCAATTGGACTGGCTTTTATCGAGTTGCTGGTGGAGCGGAAAAGCGTGAGCTTGTGCTTGGGCCGTTTGCGGGAAAGCCAGCCTGTATCCGCATTCCATTTGGTCAGGGCGTATGCGGTGCAGCCGCTGAAAGTGGCGCGACGCAACTTGTCGAAGATGTCCATGCCTTCCCTGGTCACATTGCTTGCGATGCAGCCAGCCGAAGCGAAGTGGTCGTGCCAGTGAAGCGCAATGGCGAAGTGATCGCAGTGATTGATCTGGACAGTCCAACGCCATCTCGCTTTACTTCGCAAGACGCACAAGGTCTTGAGAAGCTGGCAGAAATTCTCAGAAACCGGATCTAGGGCCGATTGAGACTAAGCCCGCTGCAGCGTGTTTGTTTCCTTTTGGGACTGCATTCGACCCGAAACGGGACAGTGCAATCTAACCCGTCCGAATCGCATGGGAAAATGGTAACACTTCCTTAAGCGCGCTCTCTTGAGTGTTGCCTTAGGTTTTCCTTCCGTGTGTGATCGCGAGATCGGTTCATACGTAAACTTGATGAGGTGTAGAATGATCTCTCGCATGAAATTCGCGAAACTTGCGATTGTAGGCATGGCCATTTCCGCCAGCCCTGCAGCGCTTGCTCAAACCAATACCAGCATTGATGGCATGGCTGCTGAACATGCAGCTGGCGCTCCATTTATTCAGGCCGCGACCAGTGCAGCAACACAGGCCGCTCCTGTTGTAGCGGCGGCTGCTCAAGCGCCTGTGCATTCCGTTGCAACAACGGCAGCTCCGGTCATTGCTCAAGCAGCAGCGCCGGTTGTCGCAAGCCATCAGGCAGCAGCCTATCACCAGCCAACCTACCATCAGCCGGTTCAGCATTATGCACCGGCCCAAGCATACCCCGTGCAATATACGCGCGAACAGTGGCTTGAAGAATGCTATGCTCGCACAGGCGGCAAGAGCAATCGCGAAAAAGGCAACATCATTGGCGGTCTGCTTGGAGCAGTTGCTGGCGGTGTCATCGGCAACCGCGTTTGGGACAGCGAGCGTTTGGCTGGCACTTTGATCGGCGCCGGTACAGGCGGATTGCTTGGCGCAGTGGCTGGCGGTCTTCTTGGTGGCAAGAAGCGTTCAAGCTATGATTGCGAAGCAGTGCTCGACAGCCATCTCGCAGCGCATTCATCGGGTCAGTATCAAACCGCAGCGCCGCAGCAATATTACACCGCTGCTCGCACAATCCCGGCTCCGCAGTACACTTACGCACCTGTTCAAACTTACGCTCAGCCAGTGATGATGGTTGAAACGCAAGTAGCTGTGCCCCAGCGCGCAGTGGTCCGTGAATATGTGACGGAAGAATGGGTTGAAGAAACCGTGCGCGAGCGCGTGATCGAAGAACCGCGCCCAGTGAAGCGCGTTCCGATCAAGCGCGTGCCAGTGAAATACGTAAAAGACTAAGCACTTTGGTCGGCCAGCGCGTCAAAGTGCTGGTCAATGCGACTAAGATCCATAGCAGCAGGTGAGCTTCAAGGTCCTTGAGCTTGTCTGCTGCTTTCGATTCCAGCCCCTGCGCTTCTATTCGCATTCGAAGCAATGATAGGTTTGGCTGGCTTAAGCTTGGTTGGACCAAGCCGGACAATGTCAGCATCGCGAGTGACACTCACATTGCTGCTGAGCATTGCTTCCACTTGCAATTTCTTCGCTGCTGCTTGGCCAACTCTCAAGCGATAATCGCCATAAGGCACACGCTCGAGCAAGAAGAAGCCATCAAATTCTGACACTGCCGATGCAATCACAGCACCGCCGCGATCAATCAATTCCAATGCAACGCCGGGCTGCTCCAATCCATTGGGATCAAGCAAGAGCCCTTCGACCTCACCCGTTGCTGAAATGGGCAATTCAATGACGCTGGCAACGCCTGGCCGCGGGACAATCACAACTCCCTTGCTGGCTGGCGCAAGATAAGGATCGCCTAGCGAGCCTTCATCAATGCCCACGAGCACAGGCTTAAAAGGCTTAAGCTGATCGAGGATCGCGCGGCCATTTTCGCCAGTAATGGCATCAGTGGTTCTAAAGCCAGCTTCCACGCCAACATCAGGCAGCAATTCCTCATGTTCTTGGCGAATGCCATCGCCATTCTCATCGCGGTAGACAGTGACGGCAGCTTGGCCCGACCGAGCCAGCTTGGTTTCGCTAAAGCGGACTCCACCGGAAACGGGATCAGGGCCAATGCTGAAATTGAGCGAGATATTGGCACCGATCGCTCCATTGGTCGCAGCGCTCACATCGCCGCGAATGGCAAACTCATCGAAGCGATGCGAATAGCCTGCAGAAAAGCGCATATCTTTTGTGCGCGGCAGATATTCAAACTCGCCGGCAATGTCTGAACGCTCATCAAGCCCCTTTTCCGCAGTGACAGTGACACTGTTGAGGCCTTTTTGTGTGCCAGCAAGATCAAAGGTCGCATTGCCGCGCAAGCGCAAACCTTTCAGCCGTGTGCTTGCCAGCAATCGCATTTGCATGGTCTCGCGCGCAGCCGTCGCAGCCCCGGCAGAACGGTTCTCGTAATCAAGCTGAGCAGACAAGGCGACCCTGCCAGCAGTGACAGAAGTCGTTGTCATAAGTTCTGTTATGCTTGACCCGTCCCTTTGCTTCGATCTTGACGCAAATGCTTGAATTGGAAGGGTAAATTTCCCAAGCCTGAGCGATGTGTCGAAGCTGAAGCCGAATCTGTGCTCGACATCTTCTTGCACAAATTCGCTGGCGAAATCGCCAAACGTCCAAAGCGCGTCAAAACCGTAATTGATGGTGCCAAGACGGCCCTGCGCATTCAGCTGAGTGACGCCGCCTGCGCCCCATTCATGCGCAGCCGCCAGCTCCAGCCGCATTGCGCCGAAACTGCGTGTCAACGCGCCTTCCGCATAAGTGCGGCGACGCCCAGCGAAGAAGAAACTTTGCGCGCCCAGCGCTGCACTGGTTCGCTCGTCCAATCCGCGCTCTACGCCGATACCCCAGCGCCACTTTTGCGGCCCTTGCGTTGAAGAACGATCGATTTGAATCAAATCGCGATCATCCTGCAATATGCCCGCCCAATAATACGTCTGGCCGGGCTCGATATTGGTTTGGCCTACGGGATAATCCACGCGCTCGCGCCGGATCTGCCCTTGCGGGCCATACAGCACCACTTCAAGCTCGTTTCGGCCGTAGAACAATTCAACATCGAGGAATTCATAACGCCCATCGCCATTGGACTCTTGAAACGCAATCAATTGCCCATTGCGGTAAAGCTCTGCATCCCAGCCATTGGGCATTACTCCGCGCAATGTCGTGGTTGAGAAGCGCGAATTGCGCCCGATTGGCTGGTTCGAGACATAAGCCCCTCGCCCAACGCTCGATTGGCCAGTTAATTGCCCTGCTTCGGTCTGAACATCGCCAGCGGCCACTTGTGTCGCTTGCAATGGGCCAAGCAAGCCACCTTCAGGATCATTGCGATACGCTTTGAAACGCAAGGATTGGGGTTTGAGCGAATTATCCGTTGCAAGGCGCGCTTCATAGCTTGCCCCCAAAGCTTCGCCAGATGCGAACAGCTCGATACGCTGGCCAAATTTGCTCCCCTGGCCTGAATTGTACTGCGCATTGGCCAGAACATCGAGGGACGGCGTGCGCCATGAACGATATTGAGTGTCAGAGGCTGGATAGTCAGCCAGATCAAAATTGTTGCGCTTCTTTCTGATCTTCGCAGCCCGGCTGCGGCGCTCAAGCGCTTGCATAAATGGCAAATCGGTATCGGACTCAATCCGAATCATGGCATTGTACAAGTCAGGCTTGAGCTCGATGCCAAACCAGCGCGACAAAGCTTCCGTGCGCACGCACCAACCCTCTGGCGTATCGAAAATCTCCGATGCCACAGGTGCTGCGCCACGTCCGCCGCCATTGCCAGCGGAATTGTTCACGTTTTGTACCGTGTTAGCGTCGCGGTCGAGAGTGAAAGTCTGATCTTCCGAGAACAACCAGCCAGTTGCGCGGCGCGACTTCTTGTCGAGCCGGATGGGCAGATCGAGCGCTTGAATCACATCGGCCAGATCCAGACAAACCCCTCGGTCAGTCTGATAGCCGCGCACATCATATGTCAGCTTGTAATGTTTGATGACCAGCTGAAGAAACAGGAAGTCATCATCATTGGCTTGCCAACCAGACGATTGACCAGCTCCCGCCGCCGCTGCTCCATCCGCTGTTTGCGCTGAAGCATTGGCGGGCAGCGCACATAAGCCAAGCACCGCTGCAACAGGTGCAACGGCGCTCAGGATCTTATGGCGAATATTGAACATGATAATGCCGCTGGGGCAATGCGTTGCTTAGCGCGCAGCGCCTGCAGTATTGCCGGCAGTGGGAACACGCGCAGTGGCAGCGCCCAGCACAGCATCGACCGCTGCAATCAGCTCGCCGCCCTTGTCTGGCATTTCGCGATATTCAAAGCGCAAAGGCCCCGTCATGGCGGCAGCTTGTTCTGGTGTCAGGTGCAAACGCAGGCTGCGCTTGTTGAGTTCAGGATAGACAGCCACTCCGCGCACGAGAAAGACAGGATCGCTTTGCCCGGGCTTGGTCACTCGCAATTCGCCGTAAGTTGAGCTTTCGCCTGTGCGATTAAGCTCCATAACCAATTGCTGGCCCTTGTCAGTTTTCTCAACCCGCGGTTGAGTGATCGCGACTTGTGCTTCGAGCCGGCCATGGCGGACAATCACTGGAATGGTCACGCCGTAAACTGGGATCAATCGAATGGCGATGCCATTGGTATCGCTCTCTTCCTCTTCCGTTACTTCGCGAACTTTAGGGATAGCTTTGAAGGACATGTGCACACGGTATTCGCCATCGGGCAGATCGGCGCCAGGGCGCGCAGCAATCCGCACAGCTTGTGGCTGGCCCGGTGGCAAAGTAATCCGGCGCGGGGCGTAGCGGATCATCTTGAGCGCAGCATCCTCGCGCTCATTCGCATCGGTTTTTTCAACGGGAACGAGCGAACCGGTTGGACTCATCCGGCGCAGCTCGAGGCCAATGCGATAAACAGCTTCTTCAGAGCCAATGTTCGACAAGATCACTTCTGTTCCGCGGCTGCCATCAAGCACAACTCGCGTTGGAGCAACCAGCAGATCGCCTTGTGCGGTAACTGGCGCAGGCGCGGAAAGCGTTGCCAGCAAAGCCATGGGCGCTGCCAGTTGAACGCATTTGCGAAAAATCGAATTGGACATCATGTCACTTCCCTCACTTCGGATAGAGGTCAACGACATCCCAATCGAAGCCTCTGTATATTTCCTGAGTTTGGTAAGCGAACAGAGTTAATATTGAGTAAGCTTCGCGCTTATCCGTCAGCTGCAATAGCGCTGCGCATACAGAAAGGGCTGCACTCTCAAGAAGAGAGGGCAGCCCGAATCTGACCAGCTGGCTCGCTATGGAGCAACTGGAATGCAAGTTGGGAAGCTGGCCAGTCAAACTGGCCAACTCCCCATTAAAGCTTACGAGTACTCAACAGAAACGTTGAATGTACCAGTGTAAACGCCTGGCTCAGTGTTCTCGTCAACGCTGATTTCGCCGCCAACGCTGAAAGAAGCGTCGCCTGCAGCGTCGAGAGTAACGCTCTCGTCACCAGTCAATGGATCAACTGCGCCATCAGAAGCGATCGAACCAACAGACAGGCTGTCAGTGCCGTTTGTGTGGTTCATCGTGATCGATGCTGGCAGGTTGATCGTTACTTCTTTGTTGGCTGTGCCGCCCACGTCGAAAGTAGGAACGCCCGAAGTACCGGTGCAAGTTACGCCAGCGTCTGTGCAGTCGAGTGCGCCAGTGGCAGCGTCAAGCGAAACAGTCGAAGCAGCAGAAACAACCATCGAACCGAAGTCCAGCGAAGTGCCGGTTTGCAGGTCGAGTGTCAGAGCTTCAAGAATTTCAGCTGTTGCAGTTGCGTCAGCGTTGTCAGCGTGTGCAACCGAGCTCATGCCCATTGCTGCAGCGATTGCGACGCCAGTTGCGCCAATACGAAATGCTTTTTTCATTATAGGTAGTCCCTTCAAGCGTGGTCTTCTAATCAAGTCTTCCCCAAGCGAGATGCCCCCCGGTTGGTTCGGTACGATCGGACACGGATGTCCTTTCGAACACCTTCTAAGTAGGACTACCGAGTTCAGGTTTTGTTTTTGAGTATGGTTACTTGCGCAGTAAGGTTTTCAGCAGGCACGACAAATTTTCCATGGAATTCATGGACTTGCGAAACCTATCTTAATTTGAGCTTACTAAATGTCGCCGCCAGTTAAGCGTTGGCAGATCAAATCGAGCTGATCCAGAGTGCGATATTTGATCGTTACCGAGCCTGAGCTTGGATCAGCATCAGCCTTGATTTGAACCTTAAGCCCCAGGAATTCCTCCAAGTGCTTTTGGACAGCCGAAATATCTGCATCCAGCGCAGTGTCATTGGCGGGCTTCTTAGAGGGCGCTGCCCCACCCTGCTTGGATGATGGCTTGCGCACCATGCTTTCCATATCGCGCACAGACAGATTGTCAGCCACAGCTTGCTTGGCCAATTGCGATGCAGAACTATGCCCTATTAATGCGCGCGCATGGCCCATCGACAATTGACCTGTCTCCACCAATTCCAGCACATCATTGGGAAGCAGCAACAGGCGCTGGAAATTCGCCACATGGCTGCGCGATTTATCGACCATGCGGGCAATTTCAGCTTGAGTGAGACCTTCATGATCGCTCAAGCGGTGATAAGCACGCGCTTCCTCAATCGGATTGAGATCTTCACGCTGAATATTCTCAATCAGCGCCAATGCCATCACATCTTGCTGGTCAAGCTCGCGCACTAACGCGGGAATTTCATGCAATCTGGCTTTTTGAGCGGCTCTCCAGCGGCGCTCGCCAGCAACCAATTGATAACGCCCCTTCTTGGACGCTGTGACAATGATCGGTTGAATCACACCGCGTGCAGCAATCGACGCTGCCAATTCATCCAAGGCATCTTCGTCAAAATGCGTGCGCGGCTGACCCGGCAAAGGATCAATCGAAGCAATCGGCAATGATGCCAAGCCTTCTGAAGTGATTTTTCCTTCAGCTTCAGATGTTTGTGTGGATTGAGCATTGGATGCGGGAGCCACCAAAGGCTCCTCTCGCTTACTTTCACTCATCAAAGCCCCCAGCCCCTTGCCCAGCTTCTTCTTGCGAGCAGCAGCGCTTTTCTTCGGCACTTGGAATTGGATGGGTTCAGAGGATTTGCTCATGCTGCTTTCCTTTGCTCAGGCAATCTTGCAATCAATTCGCGCGCTAGAGCCATATATGCACGGCTTCCAGCGCATCCATTGTCGTAAACAAGCGCTGGCAATCCATGGCTTGGAGCTTCGGACAATCGAACATTGCGCGGGATTGGTGTGTCGAACACGAGATTGCCCAGACATTCGCGAACATCATCAGCAACTTGATCCGTCAAACGATTGCGGCGATCAAACATTGTCAAAGCTACCCCAATGATGCCCAAATTGGGATTGAAGACTTGTTGTATCTTTTCAACGGTTTGTAAGAGCTGACTTAACCCTTCCAATGCAAAGAACTCGCATTGCAATGGCACCATTAGCGTATCAGCTGCGGACAATGCGTTCAAAGTCAAAAGCCCAAGCGATGGCGGGCAATCAATGAAGCAAATTTGATGCTCGCCATGATCTTGCAAAGCATTGCGCAAGCGCGATGTTCGCTCATCAACAGAGACAAGCTCAACTTCTGCTCCACTCAAGTCGACTGTCGCTGGGACCAAGTCCAACCCGGGAATTGAAGTTCCAACAATGGCATCTGCCAGGGGGATTTCATCGACAAGCACATCATAAGATGACAATTCGCGCTCTTCTGCACTCACTCCCATCCCTGTCGAAGCATTGCCTTGAGGATCCAAATCAATCAGCAAAGTCTTCCAGCCAGTCGCTGCCATTGCTGTTGCAATGTTAATCGCAGTCGTAGTCTTGCCTACGCCGCCCTTCTGATTGGCAATTGCAATGGTAATCATTTGCTGGCTTTCGTTGGAAAGAAATCAAACTGCAATCCGTTTGAGCTCTTAATTGGAAACAATGATCCCAGCATCTTCACTCGTCAAAGATTGTTCCACGTGGAACATTTTTGAGCGTGATTCGGGCAATTCCCCTAGTTCTTGCTCTGCAGAGCGCCCTTTCGGCAAGAGATAGCGAGTAGCCTCTGTGGAAAATGGTGAGGATAAGCGGAGGAGTTTTGGCAATGGAGCAAAAGCACGTGCACTAATGATTGTCACTGGAAATGGCTTAATCTTCTCCAATTGCTTGCCTATCGTTTTGCATTGCCCAAGCTCCATTTGGGCTGCAATTCGCTCCAACCAGTCCACACGGCGGCGGCGCGATTCCACAAGGAAAATAGGCATTTGAGGAGCAATTGCTGCAATCACTAGACCTGGAAACCCAGCTCCTGTTCCTAAGTCCAGCCATGCTTGATCCCGGCCATCCTTCCATGTTTCACGTGGAACAAATCGAAGCAATTGAGCACTGTCTGCAATATGCCTTTGCCAAATTTCACTTTCTGATTGTGTGGAGATGAGATTTTGCTGGGAATTCTCTTTTATGAGCTCACTAGCCAAGCAATCCAATCGATTCATAGCGTCTGAATCAGCGAATTGGCTTACATATTCGCGAGCTTCACTTTCTGAAGCAATCACGCAGCAATCTCGCCTTTAGCAGCATAGCGCTTTGCATGGACAAGCAACGCAGACAAAGCTGCTGGTGTAATTCCGGGTATGCGCCCTGCTGCAGCTAACGTTGATGGCTTAGCAGAGATAAGCCTTTCAACCATTTCATTGGACAATCCCGGCACATCAGCAAATGGAAAATCATCAGCCAGGGCTAGCTCTTCACTTGCTCGCAAATCGCGCAATTCCGCTTCTTGCCTTGCAAGATACGGAGCATATTGAGCATCTTCAGCCATTTCAGCAAGCAATGGATTGCTAATAGGAATATCGAACCAAGGCTCCAATTCAGCTAATCCAAGCCCATCATGCCTTAGCCATTCTGCCAATGGCTTGAGCCCTCCATCCCGCCTGACTTTGAATCCTGAAGCGGCAATCTCCCGCGAGTGAACTTGCTTAGCCAAAGCAAGTTCGCAATCACTACGCTGTGTTTCACGTGAAACATACCAATCCGCACGCCTATCGCTGATACAACCTGATTCCATTCCTAAGGGAGTTAAGCGTGTCGATGCATTGTTCGCACGAAGCCGAAGTCGGTATTCCGCTCTGGCCGTCAGCATTCGATATGGCTCTGTCACACCTTGCAAAGTCAAATCATCGACCATCACAGCTATATAGGAATTGGCTCGATCAAGCTTAGGTGGTTCTTTGCCTAAGCAATCTGCTGCTGCATTCAGGCCTGCAATTAGACCTTGAGCAGCAGCTTCTTCATAGCCAGTCGTGCCATTAATTTGCCCTGCGCAATAGAGCCCGGGAATAGCTCGAAGCTGCAAATCTGAAGTGAGCGCACGTGGATCAATGTGATCATACTCCACTGCATAGCCTGGCACTTCCATGCTGACATTGCTCAAACCTGGCATAGCGCGAAGCATTTCCAATTGAGTATCGACAGGAAGTGAAGTGCTAATCCCATTGGGATAAACTAAATGCGTGTTTAGCCCTTCAGGCTCCAAGAAGACTTGATGCCCTTCCCTGTCACCAAATCGATGGATCTTATCCTCAATCGACGGGCAATAGCGCGGGCCAGCAGCATCAATCGCGCCGGAAAACAAGGGCGAACGATGCAAATTCGCTCGGATTGCATCATGCGCTTTCTCTGTCGTGCGAGTAATGGCGCAAAATATCGATGGATTGGCACGGCAAGCAGTCAATGCAGACATTGTCCAAGCTTCGTCATCCGATGGCTGCTCAGGCAGACTAGCCCAATCAATGGTGCGTCCATCAAGCCGCGGTGGAGTGCCAGTTTTTAGCCGAGCCATAGGCAAATCAGCGCCACGAAGCTGCTCAGCAAGCTTATGAGCAGCATTTTCGCCTATCCGCCCACCTTCAAACTTTTCTTCTCCGCGGAAGAGCACTCCGCCCAGAAATGTCCCAGTGCATAAAATCACTGCTGGTGCATCAAGCTGAGTGCCATCTGCTAGATTCAAGCCAGCTACTCGATCGCCAGATATGACAAGCGAAGCAGCTTCCCCTTCAACCAATGCCAAATTGGATTGAGCATGAACAATCCGCTGAACTTCAGCTTTGAACAGCACACGGTCTGCTTGGACGCGCGGCCCCCAAACAGCACTGCCTTTGGAGCGATTGAGCATTCGGTAGTGAATGGCGCCAGCATCTGCTGCTCGGCCAATCACACCATCCAAAGCATCGACTTCTGCAACTAAGTGCCCTTTGCCAAGCCCGCCAATCGCTGGATTGCAGCTCATTGCCCCCACTGCGTCCAAATCGAAGCTAACTAAAGCTGTCTTTGCGCCCATGCGCGCAGCAGCACATGCTGCTTCAACGCCAGCATGGCCTCCTCCTACGACTAGGATATCAAAGGACGTGTTTGGATTGCTCATTGCAGCGCTCGCGATAGTCGAGCGAAGTTAGAGCGTCAAAGCGAATGTTCCACGTGAAACATTCAAATTCAGATCACTTGCCAATGCAAAATCGCCCAAACAGATTGTCGAGCATGTCTTCCGTAGTGGCTCGGCCAATCAAACGATCGAATGCCAAGCGGCAATTGCGCAATTCCTCAGCAATCAGCAATGGATCGCTCAATTGAGACGCTGCTTCCAATGCAATACACGCTTGCGAAATCGAATCATGCTGGCGAGCATTTAAGGCTGCTTCGCCTGGTTTAGGCAATGCATTTCGAGCTTGCTCAATCAAAGCCAATTTCAATTGATCCATGCCTTGGCCAGTCTTTGCTGACACAATGGCGCGCGGATGTGTTTTGATAACAAGATCAGCACGATCGCATTGCGCTTGAATTTCCCAAGCATATTTGGGCCCTTGCCCTTTACTGCCTAGCCACAAGACTAAATCTGCACACTCCAATTGCTCTTCTGCTCGCTCAACACCAATTGATTCCACTTCATCATCTGATTGGCGCAATCCCGCTGTATCAACGAATGTGAAGGGTATCCCCTCGATAGCGACAGAACGCTCAATCACATCGCGCGTTGTGCCTGCTGTTGGT
>CALLIO010000126.1 GCA_938009055.1 uncultured Altererythrobacter sp. | reverse complement strand
ACCAAAGTCAATCTGGCTGAGAAGTTTGAGCTTTTCAGCGATGTTTGGGCGCCGCGTATTGTGGCCCATTACAATGGTCATGAAGTGCGCATCGCCCGAGCAGAAGGCGAATTTCCATGGCATTCCCATCCTGAGAATGATGAGCTATTTCTTGTGCTTGAGGGCGAGCTTTGTATCGACTTCAAAGATCAGACAGAACGGCTGTGCGCTGGCGAAATGCTGGTTGTTCCCAAAGGGCTTGAGCACCGCACCCGAACTGAAAATGGGCAAGCCAAGGTGCTCATTATCGACCCCGCCGACACGCCCAATACCGGCGATGAAAAGACCGCGTTCAAGGCGGTGGAGGTCTAGCTCAGCGCTCTAAACCGCGACCACGTTCTGCTCGATGGCGCCAAAGATTGAATGGTTATCCTTATCGCGCATTTCGATCCGCACGCAGTCGCCTGCCTGCATAAATCCGGTCTTCGCCTCGCCATCTGCGATCGTTTCGATCATGCGGATTTCAGCGATGCACGAATAGCCCAAACCCCCTTCGGATACCGGCTTGCCCGGACCACCATCTGAGCCCTTATTGCTGACCGTGCCACTGCCGATGATCGCGCCAGCACCCAGATTGCGGGTCTTGGCTGCATGGGCAACAAGCTGCGCCATGTTGAAGGTTGCGTCTTTTGCCGCCTCTGCTCGGCCAAAGGCTTCGCCATTATAGTCGACCATTAGCGGCAAGTGGACGAGGTTGTCCGACCACGCGTCGCCCAGTTCATCCGGCGTCACGCATACGGGCGAAAACGCGCTGGAGGGTTTGGATTGGAAGAAGCCGAACCCCTTGGCAAGCTCGCCCGGGATTAGGCCGCGCAAAGACACGTCATTAACCAGCATTATGAGTTTGATGTGACCGGCGGCGTCCTCTGCGGACACGCCCATCGGCACATCATCGGTGATGACCGCAATTTCGCCTTCCATATCGCAGCCCCATTTGGGATCGCCCAAGGGAATATCCGCGCGTGGCGGCAGGAAAGTGTCAGAGCCGCCCTGATACATCAGCGGGTCGGAATAGAAGCTTTCGGGCACTTCGGCCCCGCGCGCTTTGCGCACCAGCTCGACATGATTGATGTACGCGCTGCCATCGGCCCATTGGTATGCGCGGGGAAGGGGCGAATGCGCCTCGCGCTCGTGGAAGCGTTCGCACGGCACCGCCTCATGCTCGACATCGGTCGCAAGCACTTCCAATTGCGGGGCAATCCGCTCCCAATCATCCAATGCAGCCTGCAATGTCGGCGCAATATATCCCGCCGCGCAGCAGCGTGTCAGATCCTTGGAGACGACCACCAATTTCCCATCGCGGCTTCCGTCATTAAGTGTGGCAAGTTTCATGAAGGGTTCTCCTGCTTAGGGCTGTGGCGCATCGGGTTGATTGTCGGGATAGGCGCGCTGGAAAGCGCCATGCGCAAGGCATGTCTGCTCGATCCGCGTAATGTGGGGAAACTTCGCGCAATCAAGATCGTAGCGGCGCGCATTGTACATTTGCGGGAGCAGGAGGACCTCGAAAATGCCTGGAGCATCGAAGAGGAAGTCTTGACTGCCAAGCTGGGCAAGCCGTTGCTCAATCGGACCCAGCGTGCGTGCCAGCCAGTGACGATACCAATCATCCAATTGGTCTTGGGAGGCGCCGAAATTGTGTTTGAGATATTTTAAAACCTGAAGATTGTTTGGCGCATGTGTCTCAGTCGCAATGGCATAGGTCAGCTCGCGCGCTGTGTAGCGATCCTCCATGTCTGATGGCATCAATGGCGGTTCGGGATAGGCTTCCTCAAGCCATTCCAGCATCGCCATCGACTGCATCCGGTCGCGCCCGTCAGCCTCTAGCATCGGGAGCGAGGCAAAAGGATTGCGCGCGGTGAAGGCGTCGTCCTTCTGCTCTGATTTAAGCAGGTTAACCGGCAGGTTCTCGTAAGCGAGCCCTTTCAATTCCAGCGCGATCCGCAGCCGATAGCTGGTCGAGCTGCGGTAATAACCAAATAGGCGCATCATGATTTGCTTCCATTATGCCGGGCCACCCACGCCCTCCACCCTTCCACCCGGAATAGTGTCCGGTAGGGTCCGGGTGGAAGGGTGGAGGGCGCGGGTGGTGCAGCCATCATTCTAGAACGCCGCCAATCCGGTGATCCCGCGGCCCAATATCAGCGCGTGGACATCATGCGTGCCTTCATAGGTGTTGACCGTCTCCAAGTTCACCATGTGACGGATCACCTGATATTCGCTCGCTATGCCATTGCCGCCATGCATGTCGCGCGCAGCGCGAGCGATATCGAGCGCTTTGCCAACATTGTTGCGCTTCACAACGCTGATCATGTCAGGCGCGAAACGGCCTTCATCCATCAACCGCCCAACGCGCAGGCTCGCCTGCAGGCCGAGTGCGATATCAGTGAGCATGTCTGCCAGCTTCTTTTGATAGAGCTGCGTTCCGGCCAGAGGCCTTCCGAATTGCTGCCGGTCGAGGCCATATTGCCGCGCGGCGTGCATGCAAAACTCGGCTGCTCCCATCGCGCCCCAGCTAATGCCGTAACGCGCGCGGTTGAGGCATCCGAACGGCCCTTTCAATCCCTGCACATCGGGCAGCAAAGCATCCTCGCCAACGTGGACATCTTCCATCACAATCCCGCCAGTGGTCGAGGCACGAAGCGACACCTTGCCTTCGATCTTGGGTGCGGAAAGTCCCTTCATGCCCTTCTCAAGCACGAATCCGCGAATGCCGCCACCATGCTCTTCGCTCTTGGCCCAAACGACGAAGACATCGGCGAAGGGCGAGTTCGAAATCCACGTCTTCGCGCCGTTCAAGACATAGCCATCGGCGGTTTTCTTGGCTGTCGTTTTCATGCCCGCCGGGTCCGAACCGGCATCGGGTTCAGTGAGGCCAAAACAGCCGATAAGCTCGCCCGAAGCCAAGCCTGGGAGATACTTTCTGCGCTGCTCCTCTGAGCCGTAAGCATGGATCGGATACATCACGAGGCTGGACTGGACAGACGCCATCGAGCGGTATCCGCTATCAACCCGCTCAATTTCGCGCGCGATCAATCCGTAAGCGACATAGCCCACGCCAGCGCCGCCATATTCTTCCGGAATGGTCGCGCCGAGCAATCCGGCTTTTCCCATCAGCGGAAAAAGCTCGGGCGCGTCGACTTCTTCATTCCAAGCATCAATCACACGCGGTTGCAGCTCGCTTTGGGCAAAAGCATGCGCGCTATCGCGGATCATCCGCTCTTCCTCGGAAAGCTGTGTTTCCAGATCAAACGGGTCTTCCCAATTGAAGGGCACCATACCGCTCATGCTCCGGGCCTATTCGCGAGCAAATCATCGACCACGCTTGGATCAGCAAGGGTGGAGGTGTCGCCCAGGTTGCCAGTGTCGTTCTCGGCAATCTTTCGCAGGATCCGCCGCATAATCTTGCCCGAGCGGGTTTTCGGCAGCCCGGGCGCGAATTGCAGCACATCAGGTGTGGCGATCGGGCCAATTTCCTTGCGCACCCATTGCACCAATTCCTTGCGCAAATCCTCGCTATCCTCGGTGCCGACATTGGTGGTGACATAGGCGTAAATGCCTTGCCCTTTCACGTCATGCGGCATGCCCACGACTGCGGCCTCAGCAACCTTGGGGTGGAGCACCAATGCGCTTTCGAC